>JAISKJ010000003.1:300000-600000 GCA_031260975.1 Christensenellaceae bacterium | reverse complement strand
AGTAAGGTGACAAATATGCATAGCCTTTAATGGGTGGAAAGAGTAAAATTATAAAAAGAAAAAAGGAAAAGCGCGTTTACCCGCGTATATTCTAGCATAATCATCTTTTTTAGGGAGTTTTAAGGGTTTTTGGACAAAGGATATCCGGCTGCTTTTATGGAGCAGCTGAAGAGTAAGAATGATGTTGTTTCTGTTATATCTAAATATGTAAGCCTTGACAAAAAAGGCAAAACCTATTGGGCATGCTGTCCGTTTCATTATGAGAAGGCGCCCTCTTTTGCCGTTAATGAAACCGAACAGTATTATCATTGTTTTGGTTGCGGAGAAAGCGGGGACGTAATAAAGTTTGTTCAGAAGATGGACTCTCTTTCGTTTGTTGAAGCAGTTGAAAAGCTGGCGCACAATGTGGGGCTTGAGGTTCCGAGTTTTAAGGGCGACAACAGTCAGATAAAGCTTGCTAAAGACAAAGAAAAGCTATATCACGCCTGCAACCTCGCCATGGAGCATTATAAAAACAATCTCAAGCTGCCAACTGCACATTTGGCTCAAGAATACATAAAAAACAGGGGTATTTCACCGGATACGTGCGAGAAATTTAGTTTAGGTTTCAGTAATGGATGGACAAGCATCATTGATTTTATGAAGCAAAAAGGCATAGATATGGACACCATGAAAAACGCAGGGCTGATTGAAATTAAGGAAGGCAGCAAGGCTTATGATGTTATGGCAAACAGGTTAATGTTTCCTATAATCAATGCTTATGGCGACTGTATCGGCTTTACGGCGCGTGTGCTTGAAAAGGACAGTCAATACGCCAAATATCGAAACAGCGCACAAACGCTCATCTTTGACAAGAGCCGGGCAATTTATAATATTTATAACATAAAGAAAATCAAAAAAGAGCGCAATATTGATGAGGTTATGATTTGTGAGGGTACTACTGACGTCATTGCTATGGTGAAAAATGGCTTTGAAAATACCGTAGCTTGTTTGGGTACTGCGACCACGCAATATCACGCAAAAGAAATAAAAAGGTTTGTGCCGCGGGTAATTTTGTGTTTGGACGGTGATGAGGCAGGGCAGAAGGCAACCTTTAGGGCAATAGATATTTTTATGGAAGAAGGCCTTGAAGTAAAGGCGGTTATGCTACCCGAAAACCTTGACCCTGATGAATTTATAAAAAAATATGGCTGTGAAGAAATGGCAAAATTGATTAACAAGGCTTGTGACGGGATTGAGTATAAGATAAGACGAATTGCCGTTTTAAATAATATAAGCGACAATCTTGGCAAGACAAAGTTTTTAAAAGAAGCAAAGCCTATAATAGACGGCATTGAAGGAGCTGGAGCCAAAGAGATTTATATAAAACTTTTAAGTTCTCTTACCGGCATTGCAACAGACGTACTGAGGCGTGATTTTGACAGGGTTGGCGTAGAAGTTAAGCCTGAGACTTCAGAAGCAGCTGAAAGTTTTAGAGAGCAGGGCGATCAAAAGGCTGTCAAGTATGTTCTTGCAAGCTTTCTTCACAAAAAAGATTATGCCAACCTTGACCGTGAATATAAAATAAATTTCAGCAATCCTGTTTTTCAAAAGCTTTATGATTATATTTTAGATTGCATTAAGGATAATAAATCTTATACTATAAGCAGTATCTTCGACCTTTTTGATGTGGATGAAAACGATGATATAAAATCGCTTATTGATTATAATTTTGAAGAAGTAGCAAACCCGGAATTATATTTTAAGCAAAGTTTGAACAAAATGTACAGGAACTCGCTTCAAGAACATATTGACAGTCTTACAATCAAATTTAAGCAGGAAAAAGATATTGAAGAGCGCCGAAAGATTGCGGCGGAACTGAGTTTAATTACAAAAGAACTTAAAAACATAAAAATTGTTTAATGGAGAAATTTATGTATAACGAAAAATTTGCAAATGAAGTCAGCAAACTGATTGAAAACAATAAAGGAAAAGAGTGCATTAATGAAGAGGATGTAATTTTAAAGCTCCTCAAATATGACGCCACGGCGGATGAGACTAAAAAGGTGCTGGAGTTTTTGCAGACTCAGGGGTTTAAGATAAACTATCAGCAGGAAGATACTCATTCGATGGAGGATCTTAGCAGTATTATAAGCACTGCCAGCGTTGATGACCCCGTCAAAATGTATTTAAAGGATATAGGCAAGGTGCCGCTTTTGTCGGGCGAAGAAGAAGTTGAACTGGCTAAGCGTATGGCCAAGGGGGATGATTATGCCAAGGCCAAGCTTTCGGAAGCCAACCTTCGTCTGGTTGTGAGCATAGCTAAACGTTATGTAGGCAGGACAAGCATGCAGTTTTTGGACCTTATTCAGGAAGGGAATATGGGTCTTTTGAAAGCTGTTGAAAAATTTGACTATACCAAAGGGTTTAGGTTCAGCACCTACGCCACATGGTGGATAAGGCAGTCAATAACCCGTGCTATTGCCGATCAGGCGCGAACAATAAGAATACCTGTGCATATGGTGGAAACAATAAATAAACTGATAAGGGTGAGCCGTCAGCTTTTGCAGGTTTTGGGAAGAGATCCAACCGCCGGTGAAATTGCCGAAAAGATGGGTATAACCGAGGACCGCGTGTGTGAAATTCAAAAAATTGCTCAGGACCCTGTTTCTCTTGAAAACCCTGTTGGTGAAGAAGAGGACAGCAAGATAGGTGACTTTGTTGAGGACGAAAGCGTAAAGTCTCCTGTTGAATCAGCCGCTCAGTTGATATTAAAGGAACAGCTGCTGGCAGCCATAGACACACTTACTCCGCGTGAGCAAAAGGTAATAAGACTTAGATACGGCCTTGATGATTCACATCCGCGTACCCTTGAAGAGGTGGGAAAGGAGTTTAATGTAACAAGGGAACGTATCAGACAGATTGAGGCAAAAGCTTTAAGAAAGCTGAGGCACCCCAACCGCTGCAAGAAGCTAAAGGGTTTTTGTGATTAGGCTTGATAAACGCTTGAACCGTGTCTATGAGGTGGTTTTGAGTGTTGACCCCAAAATGGTGGTTGACATAGGGTGTGACCATGGCAAGCTGGGGGCAAAATGCGCAGGAAAAGGCATCAAGACAATTCTCACAGATATCAGCATCAAAAGCTTGGGTAAAGCCGAAAGACTGTTTGAAAGCCTTAAGTTAGACGGCACATTTATGTGCACCGACGGGCTTGAGGGCATAGACTTTACTGATGCTTTGGTGGTGATTGCCGGCATGGGAGGCGAGGAAATAATTAAAATTTTGTCTTCAAGTCACCCAAAGCAGTTGGTTTTGTGTCCGCATCACAATGTGATAGAGCTGCGCGAATTTTTGGTTGAAGGCGCCTACAGAATAGTGACTGACATCATGGTGTTGGAGCGCGGAATCTTTTACAGCATAATATTTGCGGAGTTTGGGCAGGATAAGCTGTCTGATAAAGAGCTTATTTTTGGGCGGGATAACCTAAAAAGAGATAATCCTGATTTTGAAAAATTTGTGCTGAGAGAATATGAAAAATTTGAAAAAATTGTTAAAAACACAAAAATTAGCGACACAAAAGTTCTTAAATATGTTACAATGTTAGAAGAGCTGATTAAAGGATGGTCACAGTAAAGTTTTAAATTATTCGTTTTAAAAATTTGACAGCGTTGTGTAAGCTTTTATAGTGTCAAATTTTCATGCACTCACAGATTTAAAACTTTACTGTGACTGTTGGAAAGAAAAGGGAGAAAAAGATGTTTGATAATATTTTGAAATATCAAGAGCTTGAGAGGCAGTTGATGGAGCTTGATAACGAAATAAATAACTGCAATGCAAAAAAACAGGTGAGCAGGGCCTCGGCAATAGTCAAAGACGAGCAGGGCAAGCTTCGGCAGATTATAGCAAAGTCTGAGTTTGTGCAGAAGGATTATGAAAGCAATCTTAAAAAGTATGATAAATATTCAAAAGAGGTTGCTGAGCTTTTGAAAAGCGACACAAAAAAGCTGGATGATGCTGCTCTTAACAAGCTTGTGGAAAAGGTAAATGAGCTGGGGAGCATAATTGAAGGTTTTATGCGCGCCCTTAGCGTAAACAACAAGGATGCTGACAATATTTCGCGTGAGTTTGATGAAATAAAAAAGAAAATAAACGATGCTAAGGTTGTAGGTAGCAAGGCAAAGGAGCAGTTAAATGCGCTTAATGCCACTATAGAGCCCAAAAAGAAGGTAATTGAAACTCAGCTTTCTGACCTTGAAAAAACAATTGACAAGGGGCTGCTCGGCAAGTATAAGAAGCTTAGGGAGGATAATATTTTCCCTGTGTTTGTACCTCTTTTAAATGATAAGTGCGGAGGCTGCCGCACTGATGTGTCATCTGCATTTGTAAACAAACTTAAGGCATCAGGATATCTTGAGTGTGAGCAGTGCGGCAAGCTGGTTTTTCTAAAATAAATAAGTATAAAGGGGAGCGCATGCCCCCTTTTTAAATCTCCTTGCAAGGGGCTTTGCCCCTTTGGACACTAAATAGGTAAATTACGTATAATTTTTTATAATATAGGAAATTATCGCCCGCAAACCGCTTGCGGATTTGTGGGTGATAATGACGATGATTTCAAAAAATTACGTATAATTTTTTATATAATATTCGAATTTTTCTTTACTGTTAAAGGCTGTGTCAACGGCTGCGCGGTGAGCGGGATCCCAATTGTTGGTGCCATGAGTTCGGCTCATATAAAAGTGAATGCAGGTGTGGCCCGTCATATTATTATTTGCCACATAATCATATGAGTGCGGCATGCCGTTTATTGAAGCTGCGATATATCGGTCTTTTATTTTTACCCACACAGGGCGCCTTGTCCACTGCCAGGTGCCGTTATAAAGGCTTAGTATAGTGGCGGTTTCGGTTTTGTTGATGGGTTCTACATCGGCGTGATTATATCCGCCCACACGCAAAACAGTGTAGGTTTTGAGAGTGGCTACATCAATGACCAGAGCGTTTTGATTATATTTTGTCCAATACTCGTTTACAAAGTCAAACCAATTATCCAGATAAAGCTCAACCTTAGGTTTTTGGGGTTCTGGGGTTGGAGCAGGCGTTGGTGAGGGCTGTTGCGGTTCGGGCTCAGGTGCCGGTTCCGGTTCCTGTTGCGAGATTGAAGGAGAATTTCCATTTTGTCCCGCGCTTGCAAAATTTGTAGCTCCAAAAACAGTGGGAAGCAGACATGCACCCAGAGTGCTTAGGCCAAATACTATCAGCATTATTATTATACTCGTGTTTTTCATATATCTAGATTGTGTATTAGTTGTGTAAATATTCGTCGTATTTCGGCGACTTTTGTCAAAAATGTTTTGTTATTTTTGAAAATATGCTAGAATGTCATTTAGAGGAATAATATATTTTATGGATGAATTTTTCGGTCTTTTTAATAATATAAAAACCAAATTTAAAAAAGTATCTAGCATAAACGATGTCAGCACGCTGATAATATTGACCCGCAGAAGCATGGACAGCGGTGATTTGCTGGGGGCATTGGGGTTTATAAAAAGACTGCTTGCCATGGTAAAAACATGCGAAGAGCGCAATAACTGCTATTATGTTATGTCAAGGCTTTATGCGGATTTGCATATGTTTGAAATGTCGGTCAACTGCGGCTTGAGACTTTTGAAGAACTGCACCGAAGAAGCCGTTCCGTTTGCCCATTTCGTTTTGGGGGCAAGTTTTTTGGGATTTGGAGATATGACAGCGGCGAGGTATTATCTTAATAACTGCCTTAACAGTTCGCCTAACCGTGAAATAACTGACAGTGCAATGGAGTGTATGGAGCGGATTGATATTGCTTGCGGGCACAGATATAAGGTGGTCGGAGGCACAGAATTTAAGGAAGAAGTGCAGGATGATGACCTAAGAAAAGCCAATCTGCTGCTTGCTGCGGGTCAAAACGAAGAAGCTCTTCAGAAGCTGACCGAGCTCAATGATAAAAATACTTTCGGAGCCAGCTCCAGCCTGGCGCTTTGTCACTTTTTTATGGGGGATGTAAAAAAGGCTATTGATGTCACCAACAGTGCCAGAAAGCTTAGTGTTTTTGACCAATGTAATCTGATTATTTTTTATGATTCTCTTCTTGACTTTAAGAGCCAGCAACGGGTTATTGATGAGCTGGCACTCAAACATAACATGACGTGTGAGGAATATCTGAAGCTTGGAATTACCTTTGCTCAGATTAAACGCAACGACCTTGTTATGAAGTATTTGGGTACATATCTGAAATATGTTGATTGTGACCCTGAGATATTGCTGTTTTACGCCATAGCTTGCCTTAATTGCTGCGAAAAAGAAAGAGCAAAGGAAATGCTGCTAAAAGCTCAAACGCTGGATATGGCCAATTCGTATGTGTATAATTACTATTTGAATGTGGCACACTTCGGAATGAAACATGACCTTGAATATGTGATTGATGTGCAGGCTGAAGAGCGGAGTAAAATAACCAAATGCATATCTGACCTTATGACAAAATCGGCCGCTGAGATGAAAAAGCAAGTCAACATGGAATTTCTGGATTATGTTGTGAGACATGATGACATACGGGGCAGAGGAGCGTTTTTGCTAAAGGCATGCACCGATATTAATACCAGAGAAATGGATATATTTTTGGACGGAATTTTGCTGGACCTTGAAATTCCTGCAAGCACCAAATATATGCTGCTACGTTCACGTATGAATCTGCTGCGGCCGCATAAATTTGGCATAACCATAAACAGCATATATAATTGTTTTGACTTAAAGGTTGTGCGTGAGTATCAAAAGCTCTTGGATGAAGAATTTAAGGAAGCTGTGATTTTGGCTCAAATGTATATAGTTCAGCAGGAGATGGGCGGAGATGTTTCGCTTAAGATTGAGAAAGCTGATGTAGAAAGATATTTGGCACAAAAAATCAGACCAAACAAATATGCAATGGCTGCGGTGTTGGCTTATGGAGTATGTGAGAAAACAGGTGTTACACCCAAGAAGCTGAGCCGGCATTTTATGATAAAAGAAGAGGAGTTTTGGAATACAAAAAAAATTTTTGAAAAAGGTATTGAAATTGTTTAAGATATCTGTTATAATAGGGTTGTCAATAAGAAGTTATAAAGGAGATTGAGACTATGTTAAATCTTTTATTAGTTGATTTGCCTACATTTTTGTCAAGAATGCCTATATGGGTCGGACTTATCATTACCACAGTCGGAGTGGCTTGGGTAGTGTTATCCAGACGCCTTGCAGCAAATTCGTCATACGCTGATTATAAGGATGTTCCCAACGACAGCAGAGCGTTGATTATTCACAGAGTTTTGGGATTTTTATGTATAATTGCAGGATGTACTCTTATAATTCTATCGTGTCTGGAAGTTATCTAAAAACCTAAACACCTTAAGAATGTGGTTGTCATTTTATTTTGACGGCCGCATTTTTTTTGTGTCCGTATGCGGCATGCTTTCGGCTGCGTTTGCACAGTATTGCTTGTATATACACTCCTTTGCATTTGCCGGCACTGTTGCCTGCAGTATGTGTAAGCTTTGCCTTTTTAAAAGGAATAGGAAAATTGCATGAAAAAAATAGCTTTTAAACCTTTTCATATACTGCCTTGACAAGCACGAAAGTATGGATGAGGCCTAAAGATTTGACTTTTTTTTGTAATATTGTTAAAGTATAATTTGTTAGGAGAAAACTATGAATAAAACATATAACCCAAAGGAATTTGAACAAAATTTATATAACGAATGGCTTAAAAAAGGTTATTTCGGCGCAAAACCGGATAAAACAAAAAAGCCGTTTTGTATAATAATGCCGCCGCCCAACGTTACAAACAAGCTTCATATAGGGCATGCCTTTCAGGAAACTATACAGGATATTTTAATCAGACGTAAACGCAAACAGGGCTACAGCGCATTGTGGGTGCCCGGAGCTGACCACGCGGCACTTTCGACCGAGAGCATGATAGTAAAGATGCTGAAAGAAAATGGTCAGACCAAAGAGGGTTTAGGGCGCGAAAAGTTTAAGCAAATTACTGAAGATTGGTATAAAAAGTATATGGGGCTTATAACAAACCAATTCAAAAAAATGGGCTTTAGCTGCGACTTCGACAGGTTTACTTTCACCATGGATGAGCGTAACAACAGGGCAGTGAGAAAGGTTTTTGTAGACCTTTATAGAAAGGGTTGGATATATCGTGGGCAGCGCATCATCAATTGGTGCGTGGGCTGCAAAAGCTCTATTTCTGACGCTGAGGTGGATTTTAAGGAAATAAAAGGGCACTTTTATCATCTCAAATATAAACTAAAAGGCAGCGACGATTTTGTGGTTGTGGCCACAACCCGCCCTGAAACTATGCTTGGTGACACTGCCGTGGCAGTGAATCCCACTGACAAACGTTATAAAAACTTGGTTGGAAAATCTGTTGTTCTGCCGCTGGTGGGCCGAGTAATTCCTATAATTTCAGACAGCTTTGTTGACAAGGAATTTGGGACAGGTGTGGTAAAAATTACGCCTGCTCATGACCCCAACGACTTTGAAGCGGGCAAGAGGCACAACCTTGAAATTATCAATATTTTGACTGCTGACGGCAGGATAAACGAAAACGGCGGAAAATATAAGGGGCTTAGCCGTGAAGAAGCCAGAGCGCAAATTGTTAAAGACTTAAAAAATGAAGGTACACTTGTTAAAATCGAGGAGCACATTCACAGCGTAGGGCATTGTGAACGATGTAAGGTCCCCATAGAACCGCTGGCTTCAGACCAATGGTTTGTAAAGATGAAGGATCTCGCCAAGCCCGCCATTGATGTTGTAAAAGATGGTGAGGTTAGGTTCAGCGAAGAACAGCATAAAAAGACTTATCTAAATTGGATGGAAAACCTTCAGGATTGGTGTATTTCAAGACAGATTTGGAATGGCCATCGCATACCGATTTTCAGATGCAGCAAATGCGGTGAGATTATAGTTGAATATGCTGACCCCAAAGCCTGCCCTAAATGCGGCAGCGTTAAACTGACTCAGGATGAGGATACGCTTGATACATGGTTCAGTTCAGCCTTGTGGCCGCTCTCAACGTTGGGTTTTCCGGATGAAACAGAGGATTTAAAGTATTTTTATCCGACCGACGTAATGGTTACCGGAAAAGAAATAATCAATTTGTGGGTTGCGCGTATGATTTTTGATGGACTTCAGTTTAGGGGGCAGGTGCCGTTCAGAAATGTTTTAATCAATGGCCTAGGCCTTGACGAGAACGGTATTAAGATGAGCAAGACCCTCGGAAACGGTGTAGACCCAATTGATGTCATAGATGAGTTTGGGGCGGATACGCTCAGATTTTCGATGTTCAGCGGAATGTCGGTGGGCTCAAATTTCAGATTTTCAAACAAGAGGGTAGAGATAACCCGCAACTTTATGAACAAGATATGGAACGCAGGTCAATTTGTTTTAAGCAAGCTGGAAAAGGCTCCAATTCTGGATGGAATTGCAGATATTTATGACGGACAGGATTTTGCCGACAAGTGGATTACGGTAAAGCTAAATGAGCTTATTGGGTTGGTTGACCAAAAATTTGAGAAGTTTGACATAGGCCTTGCTTCGGTTGAGCTTTATGACTTTTTTAGAAATATCTTTTGCGATTATTATATTGAGTTTAACAAGTGCGAAAACAAGCAGTTTAATTTTGTGCTGTATAAAACCTTTAGGCAGCTTCTTTCGCTGCTTCACCCATACGTGCCGTTTATAACCGAAGAGATTTATCAAAATCTGCTGAAGTTTGGTGATAAAGACCCGACACTTGCAAAGATGGGTGACAAAGACTATGAAAAAAATCAGAGTATCGTGACAAGTGAGTGGCCGGTTGCAGATTTAGATAAGTCTGATAAAAATTCGCTGACCAAGGATATCTTTAAAAAAGCAAGAGACATGGATGAGATTATTGAGATAATCAAGGCCATAAGAAATGTTAGGGCCGAAAAGCAGATACCCGACAACAAAAAAATAAAGGCGGCAATTTTGCCTATTAAAGACAAGGAAGTGTTTGAAGAAGGGGCAAAGTATATCACAAAGCTGGCACTTTTAAATGAGCTTGAATTTGTAAAAGAGCCGCCTGCTGACTGCATAACTCTTGTTTTTGAAAGAGTGAAGATATTTTTGCCGCTGAGCGGTTTCACTGACAAAACCGAGCAGGAAGCTAAGCTTAAAAAAGAAATTGAAGATATAATTTTTGAAATTGAACGAAGTGAAAAAATGCTCGGCAATCAAGGCTTTGTGGCCAAAGCTCCTGAAGTTCTGATAAAAGCCGAAAAAGAAAAGCTTGAAAAAAATAAAACGCATAGAAAAGTGTTGGAAGAAACGCTGAATAGTCTTTGATTTAGGTATTAAAACCCGTATTTTTATGCCAAAGTCGGATTCTGAATGATAATTTGATTTCTGCCTCACAGAACGATTCGTCAGCGGGGGCACCTACGCTTTCGAAATATAAGGTCGGAGTATACGACCGCTTATTCGCACATAAAAAAAACGGCTATGAGGCCGCTGGCGATTATTTTATGTTATAAAGCAGAAAAGTTAAACAAAAAAGAGCGCGTAACATGCCCTTTTTTTGTTTGAAACGTTTTTTAATCATTTATAATGGTTTCATAGATGTTTTCGTATATTGTCGGAGCTTTTTCTTTCCATTTTTTGCAGGCATTGATTGCTGCAGCTCTTGAGGCGGTTTTTATGCGAATCTCAAACATGGGTTGGTTGATTAGCGGCTCTTTGATGCGGAGCACCACGGTGTGTGAGCCGTCGGGGTTTTTGAAGTAGTCACCTACGTATTCCTGACTGCGCTTGAATATCATACGGTTTTGTTTTGAAAATTCGGAAATTTCTTCGCGCATGCTTTGAGGTACGCGGCTGAAGAAGTGTGATAGACAGTTACGGCCTTCGTAGGTTATGTTATATCTTGATTCGCCGCCTTCATTGTCAAGTTTATAAATAAATTTTGCGTCCATAAGCTGCCAGAGTAGCTCTTTGCAGTCCATATAATTAAGCCAGCCGTTTCTGCTGGTGCAAATATCAATAATGGAGTTTTCCGTAAGAGGAATTTCCATTTTATCTAAAACGAACAACAATATCAGTTTGTTCACTGTAGAATCAGGCACAAAATCCATATGCTACCTCACCAAAAATTTAAAGACGACACCTTTACAAATTTAGTATATCATAATTTGACAAGTTTTTCAATAAAAATGTGCGGAAGTTGCTAAAATTATTTGTCGGTGTAAAGTTTCAGAGCAGAACATTTAATTTATTCGCTTCCAAAATTTTGCTGAACTGTTGCGCTTTAACGTACAAATTTTGGTGTGTTCTCAAATTAAAGTTCTGCTCTGAAAACAGTTGGTTAGTTATACAATTAATTTTAGCAATTATTAAGGAAAGAAGGAAAGAGGATTTTTTAGTTTTGCTTTACAATATTTGGCATTTATGATATTATTTAAAATAAGTTAGGCATTTAAAGCCTTTTTAAAAGGTGGCTTATGGAACTTGACAATCAACAGAAAACAAAGATAAAAAATTTTGTGGCTGCTTGCAACGATTTTTTGGGCAGTAAGTTTATTTTGTCGGACATTAAAATTTCAAAGATGCTAAAGACTATTGCCGACAGCGAGCAGATTTACAACCTTCTTGCTGAGTGTATGATAAACTTTAACTTTGAAGAGGAGCTGAACCGCAGTTTTTTTAAGGGAACAAATGGTGCAGGCTCATTCATACTTCCGGTGGAATATTATAAGCTTATTCCGCTTGTTTTTAATTTGCTGGTGAGCTTAGACAGCAAAAAGATTGAATTTAAAGATTTTCTGAACCGGCACTTTAACTTTAATAATCAAAATGAACAATATATGGCTTTTGGCCACACGGTAGTTGTGCCTTTTAGAGACGCCATTATAGAGCTTTTTAGTATGGACATGAATGACCCTTCGCCCGAAGAAGCAACAGCCTCGAAAAAGCCCAAGCTTTATGAAAAAGAAGAACCTACCGATACTATTGCGGACCTAAAGCCCTTTACAGTTGAGGGACCTGAAAAAAAGGCTGCTGAGGATAGTACCTTTAAAGCTTTTTTTGAAGAAGTTAAGACGCACACAAACTATATCGCCGACAAGCTTGTTCTTGTCAAAAAAGAGAGCAGGAGAGAAAACATAAAGCTGATAGTAAATGCTATAATGCGCACATGTGATTTTGAGGATATAACTATCCTCAGCGCCCTTGTAAGTGCGCTTAACGAAATTGCTGCAAAAGAGAAATATCTCAAATATGGCATCAATAAAATTTGTGAATGTTACTACGAATTTATACTGCACAGCATGCAGGAGTAGAGTGATAAAAAACAGCCGTTTAAGGGCTGTTTTTTTGTTGTTTTAAGACAGTAAGACTGATGGGTCTAAGAAATGCGGTGCTCTTATTGTCTGCTTATATTTTGATTTTGGTCAATCAATTTTTCAAACAGTCCGCCAAAGCAATTTTTCATAAAAGAACCTTCTTCAAACTCGCTCAAAGCGGTTCTTGCATCAATAACTCCCTGCCAAGCGGCGTCATGTATCTCTTCGGCTCTATCCACATTTTCTTCCAGCGAGGTTCTTTCTTTGTTTGCCAGAGTTTTAAGCATTTCTTGGGTACGCTGTTTATATTTAATAAGTGTGTCTTCATTAAGGCAGCTCATAAGAGTTTCGATATAATAAAGATTTTCTTCACCGAATATGTCAAAACGGTTTTCGCTGTGCTGAGGAGAAATAAGATAATAATAATCATGCAGGGTAATCCAATAATAGGCTGGTGTTGCATAGCCATAAGCAGCTTCACCGTTTGTTCTCCAAGAAATAAGTATTTCTCCTCCAATCCTGTTTACTCCTAAATCCTCTTCTTTGCTTAGCCATGGGAATGCTTTTTTGGCGAATTTCATTATTTGTTCGTTTTTTAGACCCTCTAAAATTTCGGTGCTGTTAATTGTTTTGTCATTTTTGTCCATATTGCCATAAAGCATATTTTTATCCCCCTTGTTATATTTGCATCATAGCATACAAACAACTTAATGTCAATAGCCAGAGTGAGCAAAAATAATGAAATTTTTACTTTTTTATGCACTTTTTAAATTATCAAATTTATAAGCAGACATACTCCCACCGAAAGGATTGCATGGGTGAATTTTGTGAGTGCAAAATAGCGGTAGGAGATGTTACATTCCTTTAAAAACACCATGCTTTGAAGGTGGATTGACAATCCTCCAAAGGATATAAGCCCCGAACACAATGCAGTGAGTGTGATGGAGGGTATTGAAAGTCTTGAGGCCTCAATAACGCCGCGGGTAAGTTCCACAAGCCCGCAGCCTACGGGCAGACCAAGGCCTGGTATTATCATATTGACAACAGTTATGACAGGAGACAAAATATTTGTAGCAAGCAGAATATCAATAAACACAAATGAGACGGTTATAAATCCGCCTACTACAAGGCAGGATATAACAGTATTATACATGCTGTCGTTGAGCAGGTTCAGTGGCTTTTGTGAAGTATAGGTGCGCTCCTCAGTTTTGTCAAACTGAACTTTTCGGTAAAGCAGTCCGTTTAAAACAGCGCCGATTATGTGGGAGATAAATATAATCACACCGATACCGCTTCCTATCAAAACCGATACGGTGCCCAGCACAAAGGCCGGCCCTGAGGTGGACGAAAACGCTGTTATGCGGTGTGCCTCTCCGCGGGTGAGCATATTATTTTTAAAAAGCTCCGCCGTGAGTTTGCTTCCCAACGGATAGCCTGACATAATGCTCATAAAAAATATGTAGCCCGAAATTCCGCCGGTATTATAAAGCTTTTTGGTGACGGCACCAAGAGGTTTTGTGAGATTTTGAATTTTGGGAATAGATGAGAGTATTTTGGTTATGAAACAAAAGGGCAGAAGCCCCGGAAGTACGGCTGTGGCCCAAACTGTGAGCCCGCTTAAGCTGGAGGCTGCATATTTGTGAGGATTTATTGCTATTATTGCAATCAAAAAAAGGAGCAGGATAATCAAGACAGCGTCGCTGTCTATCTTCTTTGTAAGTGCTTTCATAAAACCTCCTCAAATTGTTTTGGTCTCAGCTTAAAAATCTGTTATACTAGACAAATAGCATGTATACATTTTATGTATATGCCGAGGAGGATATATGAAAGACTTAAAAGTGGGTTTATGTTTGGGAGGCGGAGCGGCTCTTGGCATTGCTCATGTGGGAGTTTTAGAGGAGCTTGTCAAAAACAACATAAAAATAGATATGATTACGGGCACTTCAATCGGTTCGCTTGTGGGCGGGGCCTTTGCTTCGGGTGTTGAGATTGACAAGATGCTTGATTTGGTAGATAGTTTCAAGCGCCATAAAATTGTGGACTTAAATCTCAATCCGCTGTATCCTGACGGAGTTATGCGTGGGAGGCATGTAGAAAAATATCTTAATGATATGGTTGGCGGAAAAACTTTTGACGACCTTAAGATACCGTTTAGATGCGTTGCCTGTGACTTGAAAACCGGAAGGGAGGTTATATTTGACAGCGGAGATTTGGCGGAAGCAGTACGTGCCAGCATATCTGTTCCGCTGGCATTTTCTCCGGTGAAAAAAGAGAATATGATATTGATTGACGGCGGGGTAGTCAACAACCTGCCTGTGGATGTTTTACGCGCGCTTGGAGCTGACGTTGTTATTGCTGTGGACTTATGCGGAACATATAAGCCTTTTGGGCGGCTTAAAAACGTATTTGAGGTTTCAATGAGTTCGGTGCACCTTATGCTTAAAAATCAGGTGGACATTCAAAAGGACCGGGGCGATGTGTTTATATCTGTCTATCAGCCCGATGTGTCGCCGGCATTTTTTAGAAAGAGTGAGATGCAAAAATCGCTTGAGTATGGGAGAGCTGCCGCGGCTGCTGTTATGGATGATATAAAAAAGCTGGTTACCACCGGCAAAAAACCAAAGAAGGCTGAGATTAAGGAAACTCCGATTAACATAAGTGAATGTGACGCGCTATATTTTGCAGAGGGTTTAGAAGAAGAATAAAAAATACCGCACTGTGCGGTATTTTCTAGGTGATAGCTAGGTTTTTATTTGTATAAGCTCTACACCGGCTTCTTTGAATAATGAGCGTGAGAAGTCATTAGTATAGTCATGTTTATAATATACTTTTTCAATTCCGCTGGTAATTATTGCCCGTGCGCAGTTGGGACAGGGGCTAAGTGTGCTATACATAACAGCACCTTCAACACTAAGCCCCAGCTTTGCTGCCTGAATTATAGCGTTTTGCTCGGCGCAGATGGAGTAGCAGTGTTCCATGCAGGTGCCGCTTGCGATATTGTCGCGCTCTCTTATGCAATACCCGCGCTCACGGCAGTTTTGAATATTTGAGGGAGCTCCGTTATATCCCAATGTCATAAGGCGGTTATTTTTGACAATAACAGCCCCCACCTGACGCTTGTCTCTGATGCAGGTGCTCCAATTACTTATAAATTCTGCAAGCTCCATATAACGCTTGTTCCACTTGTCCTGATCGGCTTTAGACATGACTTTTTTCATAAATTCCTCCTTTCAAAAGATTTTTCTCATCGTCATATGCGGGTTGCATGTGTTATTCAGCTCGGTTTGTGTATAACACAATAAAAACCTTTTGGCGACGGTCTTTCCGCCGGCTTTTTTATAAAAAGATAATTGAGTTCTTAAATTATAACCGGCTGCTGCATTAAATAGGGTACATTTACGGTTTTGAGATTATTTAGCTGCGTATAAAGTGCATCAGCCCGCTCTTCAATTTCGGATATGGCGCAGCTTAGGTCTTTGGTTTCGCTGGAGCGGGTTATGAACGGCACAGAGCACTCAAGGTATGGCAGTACGCTTTTTTTAGCAGCAAGCAGTTTGATATAAGGGAGTTTCAGTGTTCGGTATAACTCTTTTATTATATCCTTATTTATACCTGTCATGCTGCCGATTGCAATGCGGTTTATTTTGCGCTCGGAATAACGCTTTGTCAAAGTGCTTTTCATAAACGACATGAAGTCGGGGCTGGTTCTGCTAAGAGTTATAAGTCTGTTTTCTAAGCCTTCATTTACATCAAAAACTTGCTGGAGCTGTTCGGGTTTGATTAGGCGTAAGCTATTTAGCTTGAGCTGGTCAAATAGCTTAATGTTGAGAATACCTTGTTTTTCAATTTCCTGCTTAAACAGTTTGAATATCGGTTTGGGCATGGCTGCGGCAGTGCTTTTGGGGTTGTTTGATTTATATAGCTCATTTCGTATGGTTGTGGAGGAAGCAAAGGTGGTCACCTTGTTTTCGCTGACGGTTTCTGTTTGACGTCTGACTGTTATTGGCGTAATGGCTGACTTCAATATTTTGAGGGCTTTGATATATTCTACTCCAAGAATATTATTTGGACTTGATACCGTTTGCATAATATTGGTGTTTTCGGTGGACTCAAGAGCTTTTAGCCTAGCAGAGTTATAGCTTTGACCTTCAAGCAGAAATGCCTTCAATTTTTGTGAATAGGCTTTTGGCTCATCACGGAAAAATTCGGCTGCGTCAAGAAGCGGCCAGATGTCGCCGCATTCGCTGCCAAAGCATAGGTGAGTTACATTTTTAAAGCTGTTTGCTATAACACATGCAGCCAAAGCAAAAACTTCTGCGCTGCAACATGAAAAAGCGGTAGGTAAATGCACTACGGCGTCAGCTTCGGCGTGCAGGGCGATATAGGCGCGTTTGTGCTTGGATAACACCGCAGCGTCACCCCGCTGCGTAAAATTTCCGCTCATTATACACAAAACATGGTCGCAGCCGCTGAGCTCCCTTGCCTTATTAAGTTGTAGGGCGTGCCCGTTGTGAAGAGGGTTATATTCACATATAATGGCACAAATTTTTGTCTGTTTCATAGGTTTTTTCTCGTTTATAATGTAATTATACAACAACCGAGGTTTTAAGCCAAATAAAAATGCAGAATTTTTTTAAATTGAGGGATTTACTGTTATTGCAGAAGCATAGTGAACGCGGCAATCTCATGGTATAAGTACTTTAACTTTAAGATTGCTTAGTCAGTAAAACTTACTTGTAATGATGTATAGTGAAAACTGCTATTAAACAATTGTATTTTCCCATAAAAAAGAGTTGACAAACCAAGCAAAAGCAGGTATAATCACTAGACTAAATGAACTTAAAACTAGGAGGAAATTTTAATGGCAGTTCCTAAGAAGAAGACTTCCAAGGCAAGAACCAGAAGACGTAATTCGGCAAACTCCAAGGCCGCTCAGGTTACTTTGGTGGTTTGTCCGCATTGTAAAGAGCAGATTTTACCGCATGTTGTTTGCTCAAAATGCGGATATTATAACGGCAAAGAAGTGGTAAAGCAAAAAGAAGAAGCAAAGAAGTAAGAATTAAAAGACTATCACAATTGTGGTAGTTTTTTGTTGGGGAAGATGTGGCCACCTATCACTTCACTAAGGCTTCGGTGACTTCATCGCCTGCAGAGTCGTTCGGGGGAAAGAGGTTTAATTTTTTGTCTATAAAATGCTTGTAAAATGGCGTGTTTTATAGTAAAATAAAAGTATGAATAATGGCGCTCCCCACGCCCCGCCCGCAAGGGCGGGGTGGCCCGTGCTTTTGTGCGGGCCGGCGGGTGAAGACACCCGCAGTGGGGAGCGCCCCAAGGAGAGAATAAATGAAAATAGTACTTGATGGTTTTGGCGGAGATAACGCTCCGCTGGAGGCAGTTAAAGGGGCAGTGACGGCAGTCACAAACAACCCCGAACTTGAAATTATAATTACAGGAGACGAAACTCAGCTCAAACAAGTTTTGAAGGATATAAACTATACCGGTGACAAAATATCGATTGTGCATACCACTCAGGTGATAGGAAACAATGAGCCACCTGTTGAAGCAATTAAAGCAAAAACCGACTCTTCATTGGTGCGGGCGTTTGACATTCTCAAGCAGGATGATGTTGTAGGTTTGGTGTCGGCCGGCAGCACGGGAGCCATACTTACCGGAGGATTTTTGAAGATAGGAAGAATTGCCGGAATATCACGTCCAAGTTTGGCGCCGCTTTTTCCTACAATCAAAGGCGAGTGGGTTATGCCGATTGATGTTGGCGCAAATATGGATTGCAAGCCCATAAATCTGGTGCACTTTGCCATGATGGGCAGCATATATATGAAAAATATTTTTGGCATTGAAAACCCCAGAGTGGGCCTTCTTAATGTCGGAACGGAAGAACACAAGGGAAACGAGCTTGTCAAGCAGGCTCATGAAGAGCTTAAAAAACTAAAAGACATTAACTATGCAGGCAGCATGGAAGCCAGAGACTTTTTGAGCGGAAACTATGACGTTGTTGTAGCTGATGGTTTTGCCGGCAATGTGCTTATTAAATCTACTGAAGGAACAATGGCGTTCAGTCTTAATTTGATAAAAAAGCAGATTAAATCCACAGCTCTTGGCAAAATGGGCGGACTTCTTTTGAAGCCTACATTTAAGCAGCTAAAAAAGAAGCTGGATTATACCAACTATCCCGGCTCACCATTGCTTGGGGTTAAGAAGCTGGTAGTAAAAACCCACGGCTCAAGCCTTGACCGAACCTTTTTGGCTTCAATTGAGCAGATTGTCAAGATGCACAAAGCCGGTTTGATAGATAAACTTTCTGCGCTTCAATATTCGGGGGAATGATGAAAAAAGTAAGTATTGGTTATGAATTTAAAGACCCCGGGCTTTTGAAACAGGCATTTACGCATGCTTCTTATGCCAATGAATATAATGAGCTCAGCAACGAACGTCTTGAATATCTTGGTGACAGTGTGCTTAATATGCTTATCAGTGATTATTTATTTAATAACCATAAGATTGCAACAGCAGGGGAGCTTACGCAAAATCGCTCAAGGATTAACAAAAACGAAGTTCTGTCAAAGGTTGGAGAAAAGTTTTTTGAAAACATTCGGCTTGGCAGGAGCTTTGACGGTAAGGGTGACATTGAGGACATAAAAGCAAAGGCTGATTTGGTTGAAGCTATTATAGGTGCTATTTGGCAGGACAGCAGGGATTTGGGTGACTGCCTGAAATTTTTAAAAACTCACTTTGACTTTGAAAAGCTTATAGCTCAAGACAATGACTTCAAAACCCGTCTTCAGCAGATTACACAGAAGGATGGCGGCGAGCTTCCAAAGTATGATACGCCTGAAAAACCGCAGGAAGATGGTAAATATTATTCTAAGGTATTTATTGGCGGACAGCTATGCGGTGTTGGCAGCGGTAACAGCAAGAAACATTCCCAGATGAGTGCAGCCGAGCAGGCACTTAACAAAATAACAAAGGACTGAGACTTTTTCTGTCATATCAGAAGCAGGCCGAGCTGTCAACAAGACAAGGAAGTGACGAGACAATTTAATTAAGAAACAATAATGGAAATAATAAAATGATAAGGAAAAGTGCTGAATTATAATACAAAATTATGAACTTAAAAGGGTAGACCAATGGTAAATTTTAAACAAATTGAGTTGGCGGGATTTAAATCCTTTGCTGACCGGCTGGAAATTAAATTTGAAAACGGTGTTACTTGTATTGTGGGACCCAATGGTTGTGGCAAGAGTAATGTTGCCGATGCTGTGAGATGGGTTTTGGGTGAGCAGAGTTCAAAGCTTTTGCGCGGAACCAGCATGCAGGACGTTATTTTTAACGGAACCGAAAGAAGAAAAAGCCTCAGTTTTTGTGAGGTTTCACTTGTTTTTGACAACACCGCCCGAATTTTTAATCTAAATTTTGACGAGATGGTCATAACCCGAAAGCTTTACCGCTCGGGCGAAAGTGAATACCTTATTAACCGCACACCCTGCAGGTTAAAGGATATTGTTGACGCTTTGCACGACAGCGGAATAGGCAGGGACGGCTATTCTATTATAGGTCAAGGGAAGGTAGATGAAATTATAAACGCCAAGCCCGAAAACCGAAGAGCTATTTTTGAAGAGGCTGCGGGCATATCCAAGTTTAAGCAGCGCAAGATTGAGGCTGAAAGAAAGCTTTTGAGGACTGACGAAAACCTGACACGTGTTCAGGATATTTTAAGTGAGGTTGACAGGCAGCTGGGGCCGCTTAAAAAGCAGGCTGAAAATGCAAGGAAGTATTTGGAGTTTAGGGACCAGCTAAAACATTTTGAAATAAATACCTATGTTTATCAATTTGAAAGCGCCAGCGACAACAAGGCCAAAATTCAGGAAAAGATAGACGCGTTAAGTGAAGAAATTGCACTTAAACAACAGATGCTTGACAGCGCCAATGAAAAGTATAACAAAAATATGGATGAGATTAGCGGCATTGACAAAACTATGGAAGGCCTGCACAACAAAATTCTGGAGCTGACTGTCGGTATAGAAAAGCGTACAGGGGAAGCCAATGTTATAAAAGAGAGGATAAAGTTTCTCAGCGAAGAAAAGAAAAAGCTTGAAGAAGAGTTAACTGAGCAGAAAGAGACTGCTAAACTCGCCAGAACTCACATAGAAAAGACGCTAAACAAAAGAAGTGAAAAACAAAAGGAATTAGATACCCTCAAACAACAGAGTGAACAAACACAAAAAGAATATCTTTCCATTGTTGATGAGGCTCACAAAAGCGAAGAGGAACAGAGGGGTGTGATTGAGGCACTTTCTAAGTTCAGTGATATAAAATCAAATCTTAGTGCCTTAAAAGCTCAAAAAGAGGCTTATAGCAGCAACATTAAAGACCTTGAAAAGAAAATCGCGGGGCTTAGTCAAAAGATTGGCGAGCGTCAGAAGCAACTGACTAACAGTCAGGACAAGTCTCAAAAGGCGGAAGAGAAATATACCGGCCTAAAAACAAGCCTTGAACAAAAAACAGAACAGCTTGAAGGGTTGCAGAAGCAGCTCGCTGAAAACAATGAGGCTGTTATGAAAAGTGTTTCGAATGTGGCAATCATGCAAAACCGCAAGAAGGTTTTGGAGGATATGCAGTTGGCGTATGAAGGGTATGCTTATAGCATAAAGCGCCTGATGCAAGACAGTAAAAACAATGCCGACCTGAAACAAAAGATTGTAGGTTTGGTGTCGGGGTCAATTACAATACCTCAGGGATTTGAAACAGCTATAGAGGTGGCTTTGGGCAGTGCTGTTCAAAATATTATTACCAGAAACGAAAAAGACAGCAAGGACCTTATAAATTATCTTAAACGGAACGACCTGGGCAGGGCGACTTTTTTACCGATTGCAACAATGAAACCCAAAACGCTCGGCCGTGACGAAGAAGAATTTTTGAAGGTCAAAAACTGTTATGGTGTTGCCAGCAGAATCATAAAGTTTGACCAGAAACTCACTCCTGTGTTTGAAAGTTTGCTGGGCAGAACAGTTGTTGTGGGCACCATTGATGATGCGGTAGAGCTTGCAAAAAAATCTAATTTTGCATTTAAAATAGTTACCCTTGACGGAGATACAATTTATCCTCAGGGGTCTATGTCGGGGGGAAGCGCAAAGGCTATCACTGCAAACCTGCTGTCGCGTGAGGTTGAGATAGATGACCTTAAAGGACAAATAGCCAAGCTTGAGGCGAATGCAAAAGAGCTTATGAGCGCAAAAATATCGCTTCAAAAAACGATTGAAAAACTGACAGATGAAACAGATAAACTGAGTGATGATGTTGTAAAGGCTCAGCTTTCTTTGGCTGCTGAAAATCAAACCCTTGAACAGTGCAGGATATATCTTGAAGAACACGACAAAGAGAGAATTTTGCTTGATACTGAAAGAATGGGTATACAAAATAACATCATGGCCATTGACAGCGCGATTTCAAAGATTGACGACGGCAAAGGAGGTGTTGTTGCCAACACTGGTATTGATGCAAAACAGAAGATGCTGGATGCAATCAAAATCAGGCGTGACAAGACCCATGAACGCATGACGGAACTGCGAATTAAGGTGGCAGCGCTTGAGAGCGAAATCGGAGTTTTAGACACCGAAATTCAGAGGCTTAAGAACATTGAAGCCGCCGCTGAGGGCGAGATTTTGCGTCTGAGTGACCAAATAGCAAAAACAGAAGATAACCTTAGCTCAAATAATGGGGCAGTTTCGCTTAGTCAGGATGAAAAATCATATAAAGAAAACATGGACAAACTTGACAGGGTTAAAGCGGAGCTTGGAAGCCTTGATGAGCACAAGCAGAAGCTTCAGGTGGAACTTAAGATTATAGACGAGGACCGAAATAACCTTACAGCAGACATGAACAGAGCAACCGGAAAGAGGTATCAAGAAGATATGGCACTTGCAAAGGTAGACACAGATATCGAGGCTATGCAGGAGCGCATATTTGAAGAGTATGAGCTTACTTATTCAACCTGCCTTGAATATAAGGAAGATGGTTATGACCTGCACAACGGGCTGGTTCAGACAAGCATACTTAAAAAAGAGATAGCCAAGCTTGGCTATGTAAACGTAAACGCCATTGAAGAATGTAAGCTTGTGGGCGAAAGGTTCTTCGAGATGTCTAATCAGGCCGACGATTTGATTAAGGCCAAGCAGGACCTTATAACAATTATCACCGAACTTTCGCAGGAGATGACTGCCAGATTTGACAGTGAGTTCAGCAAAATTCAGGTCAACTTCAGCAAGATATTCAGGGAGCTGTTTGGCGGAGGAAACGCAAGGCTTCAGTTGGTTGAAAGTGAATCGGGCGACCCGCTTGACGCCGGTGTTGATATTATAGCTGAGCCTCCGGGCAAAAAGCTTCAGAGCATAACGCTTCTCAGCGGAGGCGAAAAAGCTCTTACGGCAATTGCGATATTGTTTGCAATTTTAAGACTGCGTCCTATGCCGTTCTGTTTGCTTGATGAAATTGAGGCGGCACTTGATGATTCTAACGTTGAGCGGTTTGCAAAATATCTAAAACGTTTTGCTGAAGATACTCAATTTATTGTAATTACTCACCGTAAGCCAACTATGGAGCTTGGCGACAGGCTTTATGGTGTGACAATGGAGGAGAAGGGTGTTTCTAAGGTGGTGGCAGTAAATCTTTCCGATGCTGTTGCAAACGCAAAGTAAAATAATATTGCTTGTATATAAATTTTAAAATTGTTCAAGTCGTCTATACCAGCAATATCTCCTCGGATTTTTGCTGTTTGGCAAAAGCGCCGAAGCAGCCAAAAATATTTTGCCTCACAACAAAAAGTCCGATTAGATATTGCTGACACGGGGCAATTAAGTATTAATTTGTTTAGAGGTATACATAAACATTTATTGTGAATGATTGTAACATCGCTTTGATTTGTTTATTTCATCGCATTATAAACACCCGATAGGATAAGGAAGGGAGAGAGGAAATGGGATTTTTTAAAAGACTTTTGGGAGGACTTAAAAAGACAAAAGATAATTTGGCGGCGAAGTGGACGGCACTTTTTAAGGGCGAAATAAACGACGAATTTTATGAAGAGCTGGAGCTTGTTTTAATAAGCTCAGATGTTGGCACTGCTGCTGCTGAAGAGATTTTAAACAATCTGAAAACAGAAGTAAAAAAAGGCAAAATTAAAAAAGCCGAGGATGCTAAGGAAGCTTTGCGAAAGGTTTTGACAAATATTTTGGAAAAACCTCAAAAGCTGGATTTATCTTATCCTTGTGTACTTATGATTGTGGGTGTAAACGGAGTTGGTAAGACCACTACTATAGGCAAGCTGGCTAGATACTTCAGCGACAAAAAAAAGTCAGTAACATTGGTTGCCGGTGACACCTTTAGGGCTGCTGCCAGCGAGCAATTGAACGAGTGGGCAAACAGGAGTAACGTAAAAATAATTAAGCACGCCGAGGGTGCTGATGCCGCGGCGGTGGTTTTTGACGGTATTGCAAGCGCAAAAGCAAAGAATACCGATGTTTTGATAATAGATACAGCAGGGCGGCTTCACACAAAGGTTAATCTCATGGAGGAACTTAAGAAAATCGGCAGAGTAACAAAGCGGGAAAGTCCTGATGCTAACATAAAAAATTTGATAGTTCTTGACGCTACAATCGGGCAGAATTCGATTGCACAAGTCAATGCCTTTAAGGATGCTATCGGAATTGACGGGATAATCCTCACCAAGCTTGACGGCACCAGCAAAGGCGGAGTGGTGTTCAGCATTATAAAAGAGCTTGATGTGCCCGTAAGCTTTATAGGTGTTGGTGAAAAAATAGACGATTTAGATGAATTTAGCGCTGAAGATTTTGTTAATGCAATACTTTAATTTAAAAAATTGCCAAGAAAATCAATAAAATATTCTTCTGCTGCATAATATAAAATTGTGAAGGATACAAAAAGATTAATCTTTATAATAGGTTCAATAACCATGAGTGCAGTACTTGTTCTGGTGCTGGTGCTCGTGGTTTATTATTCCAGAGTCTATCCATTTAATTATAAGGAAGATATTTTAGCCAGCGCCGCTCAATATCACATCAGACCCGAAATTGTGGCCTCGGTCATCAATGCTGAAAGCGGATATAACAAGGATGCATATTCGCGTGCCGGCGCCATCGGGCTTATGCAGATTTTACCCTCAACGGGCGAATATATAGCAGCTGTCAAAAATGAGCAGTTCAGTCAGGATATGCTCTGGGAAGCAGGTACAAATATTGAGTTTGGGTGCTGCTATATGAGATATTTGTTTGATAGGTTTTCTGACCCGTATACTGCGCTTGCCGCATATAACGCGGGTGAGGGGACTGTAAGAAAATGGCTCAAAGATTTGAGCCTAAGTGACGACGGAATAACCCTAAAGCATATACCCTATGAAGAAACCAGACGCTACATTGAAAAAATTAAGGCAGGCGAAGAGGTTTATAAGAACAAGTTTTAGCCGTGATTTGTTTGTTTTTTGTGCCAATATAATCTTAGGTAAAATTTTGAAAGGTTTTGCCCTAAACAGGTGTTTTTTGTTTTGAAAAAACAGAACAATTTGATATACTTTTTTAAAGGTTATAAATCTACCAAAGAAGGAGACTTATATGGGTGTGATTATTTGCGATACCGCTTGTGATATGTGGGAAAATCATGTTAAGGAATTTAACCTTGAGGTTATACATATTCCTATTGCTCTTGACGGGGTTGATCTTGAGACATCTTTGCCGCTTAATAAATTAGACGAATTTTATGCATCTCTAAAAAAGGGAATAGTGTCAAAGACTGCTCTTATAAATGAATTTACTTTTGAAGAAACCTTTGAAAAATATCTTGCTAAGGGAGAGGATGTTTTGTTCATACACTTCTCGGGCTCACTTACCGGTTCTTATAAGGTTTTACCGAATGTTAGGGATAAGTTGCTTGCAAAATACCCTGAACGTAAATTGCTTTTTGTAGACACCTTGGGTGTTACGATGCAGTCCGGAGTTATGGTGTATACTGCCGCAAAAATGTATAAATCAGGTAAGTCTTTTGAAGAGATTGTTTTATTTTTAGAGGACCTGAAACAACACATTGCGTGTTATTTTGGAATGGACGATTTGTTCTATCTCAAACGCGGCGGCAGAATCTCGGCAATGGCTGCCATCGGCGGCACTATGCTTGGAATAAAACCTATTTGTAAGTGTGACGCTGAGGGTAAGATTGTTAAGTATTCAACCACAAAAGGTTGGAGGGGGATTATATCCAAGCTTGTCAGTCTCATGCAGGAAACCGGTGACGGTGTAGCTGACTTTCCAATAATTGTAGCACATGCAAGCAACGAAACCGATGCCAAAACTTTGCAGGAAGAGGTATATAAAATTGTAGGGCGTGACGCCAATGTATGGATAATTCCGATTGGTGCCATAATCGGCACCCACTGCGGCCCGGGAACGGTAGGACTGGTTTTTAGAGCAAAACATAGATAAAAACTTGAGAAATCCAAAACATTTGTTTTGGATTTTTTTGTTGGCGATTTTTTAAAAAAATATATAAAAAATATTTGACAACAAAATTACAGGGTGATATAATATGAAAGTCAAAGAAAGTCAAAGTGAGTGGAATTTTACATATATTTTTCTTGACTAGCTTTTGGATGAATGTGGGGCAGCGGAGTGAGTAACTCCTGAAAGAAAGGAGAAATATGGCAAATATTTCCGACATAATAGAGCAGTTTATTATATCTACGCTGGGTCAGGACAATGAACTCAGTTTGTCGCGCAATTATTTGGCGCAATATTTTAACTGCGCGCCCAGCCAGATAAATTATGTTTTAACAACAAGGTTCAACTTTAACCGCGGATTTGTGACTGAGAGCCAGCGCGGGGGCGGGGGATATATAAGGCTTATAAAGATACAAAACACCAAGGATGAGTTTATTAACAGACTTATACAATTGCTTGAAGGAGAAATAAGTTATAAGGACGCCGGATATATGTTGCAAGAGTTGCTTGTTCACGGAGTGTTGACACTGCCGCAGGCCGAGGTGATAGATGCCGCTATTGCACCCAAAGCGCTGGGGCTTCACATTGATATGGAAAACAAGCTTAGGGCGCAGATACTCAAAAACATATTGGTAAATAAATTACGAAACAGCGGCGATTTGGTTACTAATGACAGTTAGACCATGTCATTGCGAGGAATGAAATGACGAAGCAATCTCAATGCTTAATCTGATGCCAAGAGATTGCCGTGCCTTTTGGGCTTGCAATGACGTATCGCAGGATTGATGTGTCAAAAAGTTATATTTACAATGATAGAGTGACTTAAGTTTTATAAATAAAGGAGATATATATGGAAGTTAAATTTACTGAAAGTGCCGCAAAGACATTTAAGGCGGCATGTGAGATAGCCTCAAAAACAGGAAAAGGGCAGGTTGGCAGTGAACATATTTTGTATGGCATAACAGCTGTGCAATCTCTTGCCTGCCGTATGCTTAAAGAGGACGGCGTTACAAAAGAAAAGCTTTTGGCGTGGTTTAGTGCTAACGGCGGCGTAGGGCAAGCCAGAATGGGATTTGGGCCCGAGCTTAGCCCTGTGAGCAAAAATATTTTGTTGGTAGCCTCCAATATTGCCGGCAATGTCGGCCATCCGTTTGTGTGCGCCGAGCATCTTTTACTTTCAATTCTTTATAACGTTGACACTTATGCTGTAATACTTCTAAGTGATTATTTTAATGTGGATATAGATAGCATGCGCCGCAATTTGCAAGAAGAGCTGCAGGGGGCGAATATTGAGGAGTTTAGCAACAGTTACGGAAGGCCTGAGACTGCAGCATCCGAAAAAACTCTGCCTGAAAATCTGCTTGAAATGGGCTATGATATTACTCAAAAGGCAAGGGCCGGCAAGATAGACCCGATAATCGGGCGTGATAAAGAAACCGAGAGGATTATAGAAATTCTGTGCCGCAAGACCAAGAATAATCCAATTCTTATCGGTGAAGCGGGTGTAGGTAAATCTGCAGTGGTTGATGGGTTGGCTCTTGCTGTAGCAAAGGGGCGTGTGCCGCAGGTTTTGAGGGATAAGATAATCTATTCACTTGATATCGGCGGACTTATGGCCGGCACAAAATATAGAGGTGAAATGGAAAAACGCCTTAAAGATGCTATTGAAACTATTATCGAAAACAAAAACATTATAGTTTTTATTGATGAAATTCATACGCTGGCGCAAGCGGGCTCTGAAAAGGGAGACATTAATCCGGCGGATATGCTAAAGCCGTATCTCGCGAGAGGTGAGCTTCAGACAATCGGAGCTACCACAACTGATGAATATAGAAAGTTTATTGAAAAAGACAAGGCTCTTGAGCGAAGGTTTCAGCCAATTATGGTAAATCCTCCTTCGGTTGATGAAACCATACTAATTTTGCGGGGGCTTAAGGATAGCTACGAGGCCTTTCACAAAGTTAAGATAACAGATGAAGCTATTATAGCTGCCGCTAAGCTGAGTGACAGGTATATTATGGACAGAAACCTGCCTGACAAAGCGATTGACCTCATTGATGAGGCCAGCAGCCGTGCTCGGGTGAGCGGAACTATTATGCCCGACAGCATAAATAATAAGCTCAATAAGTTTAATGATATGCACAAAAAATATCAGGAGGCATCAATTCAGCACAACTATGAAATAACTGAACGGCTGAACCGTGAAATGATGGTGCTGGTTAAGGAAATTGAAGAAGAAAAGAAACGCTATAATCTTGAGCAGCCTAAGGCAGAACCTGCTATTGGTGAAAATGAAATTGCCGAGGTGGTGGCCAAGTGGACGGGCGTGCCGGTGAGCAAAATTACAGAAAGTGAGAAAGAGCGCCTTATGAAGCTTGAAGAGATTTTGCATAAGCGTGTTATCGGTCAGGATGAAGCTGTTACAGCTGTTTCTAAGGCCATCAGACGAAGCAGAGTGGGTCTTGGCGAGAGCAAGCGGCCTATTGGGTCATTCCTATTTTTGGGGCAAACCGGTGTGGGTAAGACTGAACTTTGCAAGGCTTTGGCCGAGGCTATGTTTGACAACGAAAATAATATAATCAGGCTTGATATGAGTGAATATATGGAAAGCCACTCGGTGGCAAAGCTTATCGGAGCACCACCCGGATATGTTGGCTTTGACGAGGGCGGGCAGCTCACTGAGCAGGTGAGGCGCAAACCCTATTCGGTAGTGCTGTTTGACGAGATAGAAAAAGCTCACCTCGAGGTATTTAATATATTACTTCAAGTTTTGGATGACGGGCGGCTCACAGACAGTCAGGGCCGAACGGTCAACTTTAAAAATACTGTTATAATTCTCACTTCAAACTGCGGAATATCCGAACTCAATACTATAAGCAATACGCTTGGATTTGGCAGCGAGGTTGAAATTCCGTCATATGACTATGAAAAAGCCAGAGAAGTTATTATGAGCGCTGTTAAGCGTAAATTCAAGCCCGAGTTTTTAAACAGAATTGATGTAATAACAGTATTTCAACCACTTAATGGGGAGCAGCTTGCACATATTGCTACAATTATGATAAACAATCTTAACAAACGGCTGGAGAGCAGCGGCATAATACTGAGACTTACTGAGAATGCTCTTAAGTATCTGGTTGAAAAGGGCACCAGCTATGAGTATGGCGCAAGACCGCTTAAACGCCTTATTCAGCAGGAGATAGAGGACAAAATCGCTGACGGATTGCTGAGCGGCACGCTTAGCAACACTATGATTTATGTGGATGCTACGGACGGAAAGCTGTCGTTTAGCAGTGCAACGGCATAATAAGCGGCGATTCCATACGGGCTTTGCCCACTCTGAATTGCAGGAAGAGTTAAAAATGATTTTGTAAGACCAATAAAACATTTGCTAAAAAATAGGATTTTTAGTAAACTGTAATAAGTTAATGTTTTAAATGAGAAGCCATAGGAGGTTTAATATGAAATTAGAAATTTTGACTAAGGGATATAATTTACACAAAGATTTGAAGGAGCTAATTGAAAAAAAGGTACAAAAGCTTTCAAAATATTTTGACGACACAGCAAATGCTACTATACACTGCAAGCAAGAAGGCAAGCTCAGCAAATTTGAAGTTACAATAAAGGGCACAGGTGTATTTTTTAGGGCAGAAGCTGTGAGTGATGACATGTCATCTAATTTAGATGAGGCACTGACAAGAATTGAGCGGCAGGTTATAAAGTATTCTGACAAGAGTGAGAGCAAAATTAAACGGCTTACACTTGCTCCGCAGGACTTACTGTTTTTTAAAGAAATTCCTACCTTTGAGGATGAGCGTATCGTAAAGCACAAAACCTATGAGTTGACGCCAATCAGCGTTGATGAAGCAATGCAGACACTTGACAATCTTGGCAACACCTTTTATGTGTTCCTAAACAAAGAAACAAAAAATGTGAATGTGCTTTATCGCAGACTTGACGGTAACTTTGGACTTATTGAAGCGATACACTGAATGTACGATAAAAAAATATAATAAAAAACACCTTTGCGGTGTTTTTTTATTAAATTATTACGAAAAGTTAAGTTTAAATAAATTTACAAAGGCGCGAGCTTTATTTCTGCGGCTCCTTTTGATTGGTGAGCAGGCCATGCTTGCCAATTACTTTGGCTATAATTATAACTGCACGGTCAATCTGCTCGTTTGTAAGGGTTGCCATAAGACTTGTTCTTATCATGGCGCCTCCGGCAGGAGCAGCGGGAGCAATAACAGGGTTTACATATACACCCTCTTCAAACAACTCCATGCACACATGAAAGGTTTCAATGTCGCCGCCGATTACAATGGGTATTATAGGAGCGTCACTGTTAACATAAGGGATATGATTTTCCTTAAATTTTTTGCGGGTATAATCAGCCAGCTCCAATATGCGTTTGGTACGGCTGTCATCTTTTTTGATTATATCAAGAGCTGCCTGAGCACACGCCACGTTTGAAGGGGGCAGAGAAGCGCAGAATATAAACGGACGGGAATTGTGCTGAACATAGTGGCACACTTCGGCACTTGCTGCCATAAATCCGCCGAGAGAGGCCAAACTTTTTGAAAAGGTACCCATAATTATATCAACTTCATCGGTTAGTCCGAAATGGTCAGCTGTGCCTCTGCCGTGGTTGCCCAGAATTCCAAAGCCGTGAGCATCATCCACCATAAGGCGAGCATTATACTTCTTTTTAAGTGCTACAATTTCTGGAAGTCTGCAAAGATCTCCCTCCATGCTAAACACACCGTCGGTAACTATAAAGATACCTTTGCCTTCAGGAACGCTTTTAAGCTGCTCTTCAAGGTCTTTCATGTTGTTGTGTTCATATCTGAGCATTTTTGCAAAACTAAGCTTGGCCCCGTCATAAATGCTGGCGTGGCTTTCTTTGTCTATGACTATATAGTCATTTCTGCCGGCAATACAACTGATTATAGCAAGGTTTGCCGTGAAACCGGTTGAGAAGGTGAGTGCCGCTTCTTTATTTAGGAACTCGGCAAAATCTTTTTCAATGTTTATGTGCTGTTTTAGAGTACCGTTTAAAAACCTTGACCCCGAGCAGCCTGAACCAAAGGTGTTAAGAGCATCCACTCCCGCTTTTATTACGTCAGGGTGAACAGTCAGCCCCAGATAATTGTTTGAACCCAGCATAATAACTTTTACGCCGTCCATAACCACTTCGGTGTCTTGTTTGGTGTTGAGTGCATGAAAATAAGGATAAAAACCCGCTGCCATCGCTTCGCGTGCAACGGTGTAATCCTTACATTTTTGAAATAAATCCATAATCTTCTCCTAGATACGGCTTTTATAAGAGCCATATTTTTCATAAAAAGTATAGCACCATTATGTTTGCTTGTCAATCTTTTCAGCCTTTTTTATTAACTTTATAAAGCAAAATTCGCCTTATACACTAATGAAGATTGTTGCGTCCGCTCCTTAAATCACATAAAGACATTACATTATTTAAGAGCATCAAAAGTAAAAAAAAGGTTTTGATATTTGTCAAAAATGTTGTATAATGACCGTATGATAGAATTTTCGGGTGTTTTTCTAAAGTATACGAAAGAGTTTTTTGCGCTGTATGATATCAACTTTATGATAAAAAAAGGGGAGATGGTTTGCCTATTGGGCCCAAGCGGTAGCGGCAAATCGTGTGTTTTGCGCGTTTTATGCGGCCTTGAAAAGCCCACCAAGGGCGAGGTGTATATAAAAAACATTCCAATAAAAAAGGTAGACTTCATAAACGACATAAATGTGGGCTATATCCCTTATAAGGGTGCTTTTTTTGAGAAAAAGACAGTATATGAAAACCTTAAGTATGTGGTGAAACTAAGGACCAAAAATAAGGCAGAGCAGGAAAGTATAATCAACAAAATTGTTATAGATTTTAAACTCGAGGCGATTTTGAATACCAAAGCTGTTGAGCTTGGTTTATATCAAAAGTATTTGGTGTCGGTTGCCCGTCTTAGCATAAGGGAGCTTGACATGGTTTTGATTGACGATATTTTTAAGGATTTGGATGAAAATGATAAAAAGACCATTATATCACTTTTGAAAGAGCAGTTTATTAAAACAAATAAAACGATTGTTTTTGCCACATCTGATGAAGTTGTGGCCAAAATGTTTGGCGGCAGGATAATAAAGTTAAACAACGGAAGTCTTGAATAAAGCTTCGCTTTGCGTAAGCTAAAAGAGGGTGCTTAAGTGGGAAGAAAGAAGTTTGAAATGTGTCAGATAAGGTTTGATGATAACAAAACTCTGGATGAAAAAATCCTGTCTATGTTCAGCACCGAAAATCTGCTGAATTGTTTTAGTGATGAGCATGTTGACGAGTATCAGAAGATTTTTGACGACCCGAGGGTTAAAACACTGCTTCATGACGAAGATTTGATGCAGACAATCAAAATTCTGTTTGAGCGTGGATTTAACAAAATAAGTACAGTCAGCAATCAGGCGTATATTCACCGCAACACCATGCTTTATAGAATTCAAAAGATAAAGACGTTGATTGGGCTGGATGTGCGCAACTTTGACCATGCCATGGCCATAAAAAATTTGCTGGTTATAAGAGATAGAGTATATTAGAGTAGCTTTAGGAGAAACAATATGGAACACAGAAAAGATTATATAAGCTGGGATGAATATTTTATGGCGCTGGCTCAGCTTAGCGGTATGAGAAGTAAGGACCCCAGCACGCAGGTAGGGGCATGTATTGTAAGTGATGACAACAGAATTTTGGCCGTAGGTTATAACGGTGCACCAAACGGGTTTAAGGACGAAAACTTCCCTTGGAGCAGGGAAGGTAGCAGACTTAATACAAAATATCCTTATGTATGCCATGCTGAAATGAATGCTGTTTTAAATTACAGAGGAAATCACAGGGAATTTGAAAAGGCAAAGCTCTATGTAGCACTCTTTCCATGCAACGAATGTGCCAAAATTATTATTCAATCGGGCATCAAGGAAGTAGTTTTTCTAAGCGATAAATATAAGGACACCGAGGGTGACATTGCCGCCAGAAAAATGTTTGATGAGTGCGGCGTGAAATATCGAAAGCTGGACGGTGAGAAGTTTAAAAATATCACTCTTTCATTTGTGTTAGAATAAGGACAAAAATTTTAATCAAATATGTAATCATCCGCCTCTTGATATTGCTGAGGCGGTTTTTGTTTTATTTCACAACGCTCTGTCTGAGGCTTGTTTTTTAACATAGTAGTAAGTGCGCTTATCATAGGGTTATCGTTGTTTGCGCCCCCGACACCTCCTAAACTTCCTAAAATGCTTGAAATATCACCCCCTCCTCCCATAAGCATAGGAAGAATGGACGTGAGCATATTCTGATTAAGTCCGTTAGAACCTTGCGTTTGCATTTGAGGTTCGGCAGGAGGCTTCTCGGCAGGCTTTTGCGGTTCATCCAAAAGCGCACCGGGATAAAACCTTGATATGTCCATGAAACTAAATCCTTCCTTTTATATTTGTCCAACTCTTTACACCAATATTATATGAGCGCATATAATAATAAGTGAAAGGGGTGAAATATGGGCAGGAATTTGTTTGATTTCGGGGACAAAGATATAGAAGAAAAAATAGCTGAAAAAACTGAAAAACTCGATGAAAAAACTAAGGAAAATATACAACAGCTGCATCAGAAATATAAAAATTTTAGTGAACAGGACCTGTTTGAGGAATTAAAAAAGCAGCAGCAACAAGGGAATCTTGATAAAAATAAAATAAGCCAGATTATAGATAAGCTAGGCCCTTTTTTAAATGATAATCAAAGAAAATTTTTGATGGATACCGTAAATAAATTAGAGGAATGATGAAAGAGGCAGATTATGGGGTCTGTAAAATTATTTTAATGACACATATTTTGCTGTAATGAAATAAGTAGGAAAAAGGTAGAAAAATATGAGTTTTGATAAAATTTTAAATAAGATAGATAATGAACTTTTGAGAAAGGTCAGGCTTTGTTGTAACGAAAAACACAGCTGTGTAGTTTATGTAACAAGCTTTGTATCCTTCAGACAAACCATTAAAAAGTCGGGAGTGGGTGAGTTTTTTGAATATCCGTTTATTAAAGCTATGGGTATGTGTTTGAGTGACAGCCAAATTTTGATGATTGCCAAAAATAATAATGTTAAATATATTTCAAGCGGAAGTAGGGTATTTGCACAAATCGGAGTTGCCAAAAAGATTATGCACATACACCATTTTTATGATGTCGGTATTTTCGGAAACAACTCAACTATTGCTATAATTGATACGGGTATCTGCCCTCATTTAGATTTTTGCGTGCCTAGACAGCGTATTGTCAAGTTTGTCGATTTGATAAACAATAGGGCAGAGCCTTATGACGACAACGGACACGGTTCGTTTGTGGCGAGTATTGCCTGTGGAAACGGAATAAGCAGCGGTGGAAAGTTTGCAGGCATTGCCACGCAAGCTAATATTATTTCGATAAAAGCTCTTGAAAAAAACGGAGAGGCCGGAGCCTTTAAAATATTGGAAGCAATGCAGTGGGTATACGACAACAGGCGAAAATATAATATTCGTGTAGTTTGTATGAGTTTTGGAAGTAATTCCCTTGGCGAACAGGATCCGCTTCTTTTGGGAGCGGAAGCCTTGTGGAACGCAGGTATTGTGGTGGTGGCCGCAGCCGGAAACAGCGGACCGGATGAGGGCAGCATAAAATCTCCGGGGACAGCCAACAAAATAATAACAGTGGGCGGGCTTAACGACAACAGGAATGAGAGAGACGAAGTTAGCCCGAATAATTTTGAAGTGGCAGAATTTTCTTCCAGAGGGCCGGCAGGGTATTATTTTAAGCCGGACCTTGTAGCCCCTGCCACCAATATAACGGGTGTGTCAAAGAGCGGAAGTTATCAGAAGATGAGCGGTACTTCAGTGGCAACGCCCATGATTGCGGGAATTGCCTGCCTTATTATGGATAAAAACCCCGATATTACGCCTGATCAGCTAAAGATAAGATTGGTGCGCAGTTGCCGTGGGATTACACAAAACCGAAACCACGAGGGTTTCGGACTGTTTGATGCGGATTTACTTTTTAGATGATGTGTCACAGTAGTGCCGCCGTGACGATTTTTTACCTATTATTTTCAGATAGATAAAAGTGCTCTGTTTAATATAGTCAATACTATATATAGTATAATTTTGCATAATACTATGCCAATATGTAGTACTATGCAAAGTTTATTATTTATTTATTTATTTTAGCTTATTAAGGGCTGCGATAAGTTTGTCAATTTCCCGCTTTTTATTGAAGTGATTGAGGCTAACGCGCACAGCTCCCGTTTTGACGGTGCCCAAAAACTTGTGGGTGAGAGGTGCACAATGTAAGCCGCTTCGAACAGCAATACCGCAGTCATTTAAAAAATCTCCAACCTCACTTGAGGTATAATTTTTTATATTAAAAAGCACAACCCCCGAGTTGACGGATGCGGGGGAGTATAACACCATGCCTTTGACTTGCACAAGCTTTTGCAAAAGATATTTTGTCAATGCTTCAACCTTTATGCGGTGTTTATCAAAATTTTTGCTGACATAATGGATGCCCTTGCCAAGCCCTAAAATAAGAGGGGTTGAAACTGTGCCGCTCTCATATTTTTCAGGGGGTTCGTTCGGCTGATTTAAGTCTATTGAATTGGTTCCTGTGCCGCCAAAGATTATAGGATTTGGATTTATGTTATTTATACAAAGTCCGCCTATGCTTTGAGGGGCAAGCAGCCCCTTGTGACCTGCAAAAGCAAGGAGGTTTATATTGGCTTTTTGCATATCAATTTTTATGTGTCCGGCGCTTTGGGCGGCATCTACCAAAAAGATGAGACCGCGCTCTTTACATAGCTTTCCCACTGCCTCTATATCATGTGTCACTCCGGTTGTGTTAGTCGTATGAATTAGACACACCATATAGGTGTCAGGCTTGATAAGAGACTCAATGTCGCCGGGAGTGACAATTTCTTTATCTTGTGGAGTAGCTACGCTGTAAGTTATTTTGCCGTCGCACATGAGCTTGTTTAGGCACCGTAGCACTGAATTATGTTCAAAGCAGCTGCAGATTATATGCCCGCCTCTTTTTTGACACCCTGCAATGCCAAGGTTGAGAGCATGAGTGCAGTTTTGGGTGAATATAACATTCTCCTCAGAAGGAACGTTGAAAAAAGACTTGAGTTTTGCGCGCACTTCAAACACCTGATTGGCCGCCTTCAGACTGCGGGTGTGTCCGCTGCGGCCGGGATTTGCGCACCGAAGCATTGAAAGGGTAGTTTTTATAATTACCCCAAACGGTTTTTTGCCGCTTGTTGCGGCGTTGTCAAAATATATCATATCAACTCCTTGCCTAAATGGCACTACAACATATACTATATTTTTGCATAATACACGGTTATGCAAGATTGGCTTATTTAACATATATTAAATACTACATATAGTGTGTTTTTGCATAATACTATGCCAAGATATTGTGGTATTATACAGGCCAATCTTATGCCAATATGTTATATACTCATCAAGCTTTTGTCAAAATAGAGAATACTCTTTTATGAAATTTTGGATATTTAAAATTTGCACCTTTTTAGCGTTAAGCTACTATAATGTAGTAATATTGTATTATATGCAAGGCCCTTGCGTTTGTACAAAAGACGGAGAAAATTATGTATATAATAGCAGCATTCAGGTCGAGAAATCAAACTCTTTTATTTGCAAATATTTTGTCTTCATACGGAGTAAAGACCGTCCTGATAAATACTCCAGGGGCGGTTATGGTATCATGCGGAATATCAGTTAGGTTTGATTACACTTATTTAGTACAAGCAAAAGAAGTGTTGAATAGGCGGAAGTTTGATACATTTGCCGGGTTTTTTATGGTGTCGGGATTTGGCACAAGTATGACTGTGCGAAGGGTTGTATAAATTAATACCGAACAAAAATATTATGAAAAACCTTATAGTTGTGATATAATGGGGCATGGCTGATATAAAGAGAATAATGGAGACTTTGGGCAGTGAATTTGCTTATGCCAAAACCGAGCTGAAATATGACAACATTTTTCAGCTTTTGGTGGCTGTTATTTTGTCGGCGCAGTGCACTGACAAGCGAGTGAATATGGTAACTGAGGAGTTGTTTAAGAAGTATAAAACTCCTGCCGATTTTGTAAGTCTTAGTCAACAGACGTTGGAAGGGCTTATTCATTCATGCGGGTTTTATCGCAACAAAGCAAAAAATCTAATAGCTTGCGCCAAAATTATTGAAGAAGAGTTTGACGGAATTGTGCCTAGCACGCGTGAACGGCTTATGACATTGCCAGGAGTTGGCAGAAAGGTTGCCAATGTGATTATGGCAGAGGGATTTAATAAAAATGCTATTGCCGTAGATACGCATGTTTTTAGGGTGAGCCGTAGACTGGGGCTCAGCAGTGCTAAAACTCCAGAGCAGTGTGAACAGGACCTTATGAAGCTCTTTCCTGAAGAGCTTTGGTCGCAGATGCATATACGAATGCTACTTTTTGGCAGATATAAATGTCGCGCTATAAAACCCGATTGCGAGGGGTGCAGTTTTTGTGATATATGTATGAAAACCGTGAAGAAGTAATATTGATTGAATGTGCAGTTTTGTGCAAAAATCCGCAGGGATCTTTGCGCAAAACTGCACCGATTGATGATGATATAAAGAATGTAAAAAGGAGAAATAAATGTTTTTAGATAAAGTTACCATATTTGTTAAGGCCGGCAACGGCGGTAAGGGTGCGGTGAGTTTCAGAAAAGAAAAATATGTAGCCAACGGCGGCCCTGACGGAGGAAACGGTGGGCGCGGCGGCGACATAATCTTTAAGGTCAGCCGCGACCTTAATACGCTCATTAATTTTAGATATGAAAAGCACTTTAAAGCTGAAAACGGCGAAGGGGGTGGGCGTAAAAATTGCAACGGTAAACAGGGTAGAAACCTGATTATTCCGGTGCCGCGTGGAACAGTTGTCAGAGAATTTGAAACGGGCCGCATTATTGCCGACATTTTTGAGGAAGATAAGGATTACATAATTTTGAAAGGCGGCAGAGGAGGAAGGGGGAACGCCTTTTTTGCAACTCCCACCAGACAAGCCCCACACTTTAGTGAAGAGGGTGAACAGACCAAAGAATTCAATTTGGTTTTGGAGCTGAAAACCATTGCCGATGTCGGCATAATAGGTTTTCCGAATGTAGGAAAAAGCACTCTGCTTTCAACAATCAGCAACGCCAAGCCCAAAATAGCTAATTATCATTTCACTACGCTTTTCCCCAACCTTGGTGTTGTTCAATATTTTGAGCACAGCTTTGTAGTGGCGGATATCCCAGGTCTTATTGAAGGCGCCTCGGGCGGTCTCGGGCTGGGGCATGACTTTTTGCGGCACATTGAGCGCACCCGTATGCTTGTGCATGTTATAGATATTTCTTCAGTCGACGGACGTGACCCATATAACGACTTTTTAGTGATAAACGACGAGCTTAAAACATTCAATAAAAAACTCACCAAACTCCCGCAGCTGGTGGTTTTGAACAAAGTGGATATTGCCACACCTGAGCAAATTACCGAATTTAAAAAGAAAGTAGGTAAGAAATATAAGGTTATTGAGGTCTCAGCTCTTATACGAACCAACATAGAGGAGATGGTGACCGAGATTTATAAGATGCTGAAAGATATTCCGCAGCCGGAAGCAATGCCGACAGAGGTTATGGAAATTGACAAGCGCGACACAACCTCCATAAATATACTCAAAAAGAAAGAAGGTTATTTTGAGGTTTCGGGCGGCTATGTTGACAACCTCATCAGAAGCATAGTTCTCAGCGATTATGCCTCAAATGCATACTTTCAGCGGCGTCTTAAGGATGACGGCATCCTTGAAATGCTGAAAGTTAAGGGAGCAACAAATGGAGACACAATACGTATTTCAGATATAGAATTTGAAATGCTGGATTAGAGAAGGAGAAAGATATGTTAAATTCAAAACAAAGGGCCAAAATAAGAAGCTATGCAAACACTCAGGAGACCGTTTGCACCATAGGCAAAGAAGGCCTTACCGATGCGGTGCTTGAAAGTATTTTGGCGGCTCTTAGTGCCCGCGAGGTAATAAAGGTTTCAATAAATCAAAATTTGAGCACCGAGCCTCAGGAGTTGGCTGATGAAATTGCAAAAAAGCTTAAAGCGGATGTGGCAGGTGTTGTCGGACGTAAGATTATTTTGTATAAGTATTCCGCTAAGGTTAAGGAACACATAGATATAAAAACAGCTGACTAAACTTTATTGTCATTTAATAAGCGTTCAATAGACGCGGCAATCTCATAATTTTATTATTTATGGGGGATTGTTTTGTAAGTTTGCTGTTGAGGCACGGGCTGCAATGACAAAAGGGATTGACTTAGTTTTTAAACACCAAAATATGGTTCTTGGTAACAAAGGGAAATAGAGGGCAGAAAAGGCCCTTGTTTTTTGTGTCGAAATATGGTATCATATGTCAGAAGTGAGGTATGTTTATGGCACAAGTTGCGGAGAGATTTAAAAGAAAACTCGGAAAACTACAAGAAGAACTTGAAAATATGCCGTATCCTGAATATGAAGATAAGGATAATCCTGATTTTAATCTCTTTAACCATTTTTATCATGGTGGGCACCTTTTGAATGAAATGAAAAACGGATGCTTTATTACAGAAGAAATTATAAACGGAGGTTACCCGTGTCTGCGAAAAAAGCTGCTTGACAGTGTTTGCAGTTTTGCTGCCGAAAGATATTTTCAGCGTGAAATTTATTATGATTTGGCTGAGCTTTTTGAAATAAAGTTTAAAGCCTTTCAGGATGACGGTCTGGATGAACGGTTTGAGCATGTTTTGCAGGGTGACATAGCGAATGCCCAAAGCATAGACCTTAATGTTGTCTTAGAGCTGAATAATTTTGGCAGGGCTGTTGGAAATATGCTAAAAACCTCTGACAATCCTCAGGTTATAGAGACTCACAAAGACCTTTTAAGGTATCTGCCCGAGCAGACACAGATTGACATAATGCAAAATTATGTGAGCGGCGCATGCGAGCTGTATAAAGACTTATGTGATTATAAAATGCCAAGCCCTGAGCACTTTATTAAAGACTTTATATTAAATTTGTTTGATAAAAATGAAGAAGGCAAATATACTCCGATTGCATCCGACATAGCCATCGGAGCGCTTCTGGGGCATCTGAAACGAAATGATTTTATTCACGGAAAAGAATTTGGTATGTATAGAGAAGTTGTTGGTATGCTTAACCATTGGTATTATAACGGTGAGGGGCACATAGAGGATTTTGTAAAGATGGTTCCTCCGCCGAATGTTAAACCGCTTGAAGCGTTTGAATTTATAGAATGAGAGGCAAAAATGAGTAATATAAACAGACTTGAAAAATTGAAAAACACTTTTGATAAGCTGCCGTACCCTGAATGTAATAAAGACAGCGCAGATTTTAAGCTTTTTGATGAATTTTTTGAAAAATATCTTAATCAGGAAAAATACAGCAATTACGTTGTGCTCGAAAATGTTATACAGGGAGACTTCCCGTATTTGCGAAGAAATTTATTTTATCGGGTTTATAGACCGGCTATAAATAAAAACAACAGAAACCCAAATGAACCCATAAGTATTTTTGAGGACCCGTTCTGGGACGACCGATTTGAACAAGTTTTGGAGGCTGACGCAGAGGCTATAGAGCAATGTAAACTAATTTTTAATATTCCTTTTGAACTGAGTGAACTTAAAGTATCGTTGGGGGAGATATTTAAAACAACTTCCGACCCTGATATTGTTTATGAGCGTTGTGATCTTTTGCAATATTTGTCAAGAGATACGCAGGTTGAGATAATGAAAAATTATATAAAAGCTGCTCATAGTTGTACGAATGATAATCCGGATGCGTTAATGCCACCCGAAGTGGCTGTTAGTAATTTGGTATGCGAGTTGTTTGAAGTGGACAGAGAACCTACATATAACAGCTATGACAATTCACATAGCTCAAGAAATTACGGATTTCTGATGGTGTCAAAAGAGGCAATCGGCGTGCTGTTGGGGCACCTGCTTGAAAATTACCCTGAAGAGTATAATGAAACATTGGACTTTTTGCACAAGCACCGTTATGTTCATAATATAGCAGAGTATGAAGAATGTGCACAGATGTCTTCAGTTGAAATAAAATTTAATCCTAACTAATTCTTTTTAAAAAACATCGTGAGGTGTTTTTTTTTTGCGAAAGGTATTTTCGTCGGACTTGTAGCTACAAACTTCAATCTTTAACATAAAGCAACAAATTGTGCCATAGAATATATCATGAAAGTCGGCATGATAAAAAGGGGATACGGGATATCTTCAACTATCAGAATGTTCTGGACCGTGCACAAGGTTTATATTCTGTGCTCGGGTATTTTGGTGTTAGCGGCGTGTTTGACAGGGGTGTTCAGTGCTCTTAAACAAGAGCCCTCACAAAATATTATAGACTTTGCGCTGCTGCGGCTGTGCAAAAACGAATTCAGCTTTTTAGGGTTCTTTCTTTGTAGGGCACTTATGTTCGGAGGTCTTCTGTTTCTGATTTGCATTTTGAGGCACAGAATTCTGGGCTTTTTGATTTATCCTATTCTGTGCGTTATTGCCTTTTGTTTTGGGTTTGACCTAACGATGATCAGTCTAATCTTTGGCATAAGTGGTACCCTCGGCATAATTTTTGCAATCTTTATATGCCAAATTGCCTACTTATTTCTGTTTGTGATACTTTCGTCTTTAATATTGAGACAGGCACACGACATAGCGCGCTTCGGAAAATATTGTTGCGACAGCTTTTTAAAAATATTCCTTATATTCCTTGGTGTGCTTTTTGGGATAGCGATTATTCAGGGGATATTAATCGGCATTTTATTTTGAGGGCCGTTTTGCAAAAGTGCCCCAAGGCACTTTTAAAGCCCCCAACGGGGGCTTTGCCAAAAAAAACTTTTTTTTGGCGCAAAAAGGCATCCTACGACCTCGTTATTATTCTTTGATTTTTTTAACTTTTATGATAAAATAAGCCTATGGAAACAGAACTTAAAAAGATCGTTGAAACCTTGAAAACGCATATCCATCAAAAGCCGGATATCGCTGTAATCGCAGGGGGAGGTCTTGGCGGATTGATTGATAAGCTGGAGGACAGGGTAGCCATAAGCTTTGACGAAGCCGGTCTGAAGCTTTTAGGGGAAGACAATGGCTCATTTTTTGCAGGTCGTCTTGGCGGCAAAAATATTATTATTGCATACGGAAGGCTTCATTCTTATAACGGTTATGAAGTGCAATATCCGGTATTGCCGGTTTATGCATTTGAAAAGCTTGGCTGTAAAACACTGATACTCAGTTGTGCCGGCGGAGCAATTAAACACAGCATAAAGGTTGGAGATATTGTCGTAGCCGCTGACCACATAAATTTGTCAGGCAAAAATCCGCTTTATGGCACGCAGTTCAGTCCATACGGAGAGCGTTTTGTTGACCTCAATAATGCCTATAGTCCAAGGCTCATAACTCTGGCTAAGCAATGCGGAAAAGAACTTGGCATAAAAGTAAAAAGCGGCGTTTTGGTGGAATTCCCAGGCCCCACAAGTGAGACGGCGGCTGAAGTAAAAATGTCAAAACATCTTGGGGGCAGCGTGCTGGGGTTTCATGTTGTGAAGGAAGTAATTGCGGCAAGATACGCAGGAATGGATGTTTTTGTGGGTACGCTTATAACAAACTATGCAAGTGCCTTTACTCAAGCGAAAATTGGACGAAATACTATTGACCACAATCGTGAAACTGCAGAGGAATATAATTCACAATTGTTCATAAAGCTTATTGAAAGAATATAAAGGCGGTATCAGATATTGTTTCACCAATGCTTTGACATCTTCAATCACCGTGCGAGGACTTAAAGACTTTTGCATAAACTAAATATAAATGCTAAAACTATCAGAAAGGAGACTGAAATGAAGAAAATAGTTTTAGCGTTTTTTGTTTTGTTTTGCGGGGCACTAGCTTGTTTTGTGTCACTGAATGCTCCAACAAAGGCGGTTTTTGCCCAGGATAATCCCGAATTTGATGCCAAGGCTATATGTTTGATGGAATATAATTCAGATCAGGTTTTGCTTGAAAAAAATGCCGATGCATCTGTGCCTGTTGCCAGCATAGTGAAACTTATGACGATTTTGATAACCATAGAGCAGATTGAGGATGGTAAGCTTGGCCTGAATGATCAGGTGGTGGCCTCGCACAACGCAGCCGGAATGGGCGGAAGTCAGGTGTTTATTGAAGCAGGCGGAAGTTATACTGTTGATGAAATGTTAAAAAGTGTTATTGTGTCCTCAGCAAACGACGCAAGTGTGGTTTTGGCTGAAACTATTGCCGGAAGCGAAAGTAAGTTTGTTGAAATGATGAATAAGCGAGCAGGTGAGCTTAATCTTAACGGAACAGTTTTTGCTAATAGCACCGGACTTCCTGCAAGTCAGCATTCGTGCGCAAGGGATATTGCAAAGCTGCTCAAAGCTGTGACAGGGCATGAGCTGTATCACAAATACAGTACAATATGGATGGATAAGCTCACTCACAAGGGCGGACGGGATACCGAGCTTGTAAACACCAATAAACTTATCCGATATTTTGAGGGCTGCGACGGAGGCAAAACGGGCTCTACTAATGAGGCCGGATATTGTCTGGCTGCCACTGCAAAGCGGGGAGATATGAGGCTTATAGGAGTGGTTTTGGGTGCAAAAAACAGCACAACCAGATTTGTTGCGGCAAGCGGACTTCTTAACTTTGGCTTTTCTAACTTTGAAAACAAAAAGCTGATTGAAAGCGGAGAAATTTTGCAGACCCTTGAAATAAAAGGCGGAAAAACGCCGCTTGAGGCCATCAGCAAAGATGATATAACGGTTTTAGGGCAAAAAGGAGATGACGAAAGTATTTCAACCAAAATCGACATAACCGGCAGCCTCAAAGCACCTGTAATCAAAGGCGACAAGGTTGGGGTAGTATACATGATAAAAGGTGGTATTGTTGTAGGTGAGAGTGACATATTAGCCAAGGATACCGTTAAGCACACTAAGATAAGCGACAACATTATGAAAATTATAGAAAAATGGCAAATTGCATCATAATATAAAAAAGCCCGTCCAAATTATAATTTGGACAGGCTTTTTTGCTGCGACCACACGTTCTTTTGGCCCGACTGTGCAGTCGTGGCACAAAAATGATGAAAAATAGGGCTTAAAATGCATTTTAGCAACATGTATTTTAGGTAAGTTAATACATGCGCTATGGGATTTGCCGCGTCACTATCAGCCTTTTTGCGGGCTATGCTTCCTAACATGTATTATTTAAATAGGATTAAAAAAGTGTTGCACGAAAGCTTCAAATCTAGTATACTTAGTGCATGATTATTTCGTTACTTTGTCAGGATTTAACATTTGCAGAAAAACTGTTGATTTTTTTGGCAATTCTGATTGCGATAATAGTTGCACTTTGTGTGCATGAATTTTCGCATGCATATGCTGCATACAAATGCGGCGACAACACAGCCAAGGAGCGGGGCAGACTTACGATAAACCCCATAAAGCATTTGGATGTTTATGGATTTTTGTGCATGATGCTTTTTGGTTTTGGCTGGGCAAAGCTGGTGCCCATCAACCCTATGAACTTTAAAAACTTTAAGCGTGATACCTTTTGGGTGAGTGTGGCGGGCGTAATCAGCAATATCATTCTGGTCTTTGTTTCTATCCCTTTCTTTTTGCTTGTGGCAAACTTTGGCGACCTTTCTAATCTCGGGTTTATGTTTTTATATAATCTGTTTTTATACTCGGCATTTATCAATGCGATATTCGCGGTTTTCAACCTTTTGCCAATCTATCCGCTTGACGGCTTTAATGCAATTGCGGCCTATCTGCGATATGAAAACAAGTTTGTGCTTTTTATGCGCAAATACGGGCCGATGATTTTGATAGCATTCTTGATTTTAACCGAAATTATACGTTCAGTTACCGGAGTTTCAGTTATTCTGTGGCTGGCTAATCAAATTATCTGGCCCTTCCAACAATTCTGGTTATTATTCTTTTAAATGAAGTTAGGTGTATAGTATCGCTTCTAAGGCTTCAGCCACTATGTGGTCTGCAGAAACGTATACATCACCTTGTAAAGAAAGGAGAATGCAGTGGACAAAAAGAGCAGCACAGAAGTCTTGCAACAGTTGGGGGCTTTTGATGCGGGATACAAATTTAAATTAAACAACTTTGAAGGTCCTCTGGACCTGCTTTATCATTTGGTTAAAGAAAGCAAAATGGAAATAAGCGAAATCAAACTCGCTGATATTACCGAACAATATTTGGGCTACCTCAGCAGTCTTGAAGAACTTGACATGGACAAGGCCAGCGACTTTATTGATATGGCAGCAACCCTTATTGAAATTAAGTCAAAATATCTGCTGCCCAGACCCGAAGAGGATACAGGCGAAGCCTTTGACAGTGAAATTGAATTGATACGTCAACTTAAGGAATTGGAGCTCTTTAAAAAAGCGAGCGAGCGGATGAGGCCGCATGAAAATATAGACAGATTTTATAAAGAACCCGACGAGAAGGTTAATGATTATCGGTTTGTGCTAAAAGACATGCAGCTTGACGGACTTTTGAACGCACTTTCGAATATGCTGGTGAGAATAAGGGTTGAAGAGCGGCAGGAAGTGGTGCGAAAGATTGAGCGGGACAGGTGGACGGTTGCTGAAAAGATTGCCGAGATAGAATTTGCACTAGAAGAAAACAAGGTTATACGCTTTAGTCAGCTATTTGACACAGGATATAGCAGAAGCGAGGTTATTAATGTATTTTTAGCTCTGTTAGAGCTTTTGAAGATGCAAAGGATAACGGCTAAGCAGGTAGACTTTGGCGGGGACATAGAGATTATTATTAGGGAGAACGAGAATGCAGAGTAACAATAAAGAACTAGAACAGGTTATTGAGGCGATTTTATATATTGCAGGCCAAGGAGTGGAAGTTGAGGAAATAGCCGAAAAGCTTGAAATTAAAGAAAAAACGGTTGAGACAGCCATTGAAAATCTTAAAACAAAGCACGCTCAGAATGGTATAAATATAATTACATATAAGGGCAAGGCGCAAATGTGCTCAAACCCCAAATATTCCGACGATATTGCGGCGGTGCTTAATCCTATCAAAGAAAAGCAGCTCACTAAAGCTGCCCTTGAAACTATGGCAGTCATAGCCTATAAACAGCCCATAACCCGAACGGAGATTGAGCAGGTGAGAGGAGTTAACTGTGACTATGCTGTGCAGATTTTGCTTGACTTTAAGCTGATTGAAGTAATAGGTCGCAAGGATGCGGTAGGCAAGCCCTTGTTGTTTGGCACTACTGACGAATTCTTAAAACGCTTTCAGTTGCAGTCTGTGGCTGACCTTCCGGATTATGAGGACCTGCTTGAGCGCATAAGACTTATTCATGCCGACAAAACAGACGCGCTTTATAATGAATTTGACATCCCCGACGAGGAGGAGCTACCTGAGCATCTTTTGGGTGAAGAAGAATTAGAAACAATTACCGCAGATTGATGCGGAAGTGCTTAGTTCTGCTGTTTTATTAAAAGGTAAAAAATATGAAAAAGTTTTGGGCGCAACAATTTAGAAAGCCGACAGGTTTTGGCGGCAAAATCTCAACCTTTTTGATGAACGTAATCAATGGACCCATGTATAAGGTTATAGAGCGCTCGGTAAAGCAAAACAGTACTATTTTGGACATAGGGTTTGGAAACGGATACGCACTAAAACAATTGCTGAAACTCAGCAATTCAGTTTTTTATGGCATTGATATTTCGGCTGATATGCAAAAGCTTGCGTGCAGGAAAAATAAAAAATCCATAGAAAGGGGACGGCTGCATTTGGCTGAGGCAAGTGTTGAGGCTATCCCGTTTAAACAAAGCTTTGGTCAGATATATACCATTAATACCGTTTATTTTTGGGAGGACCTAAAAGCGGGGTTTCAGGAAGTATATAGCAAGCTGGAACCCGGCGGAGAATTTTTGAACATATGTTATACCAAACAGTGGCTTGAAAAAACAAGCTTCACTCAATACGGCTTTGCAAAATATAGTGAAGAAGAGTTATTGAGTGCTGCCAAAGAAGCCGGGTTTTTGGCCGAGCTTATACCAATTAAACCGAAAAAGTCATTTTATATAAAAGCAGTGCGTCCTTTAAAGATATAAATCCTAATGATTAATGAAATGTTTTAGGGCTGTTTTTATGTGTTTCTGTGCCAAAATACCCGGTCGGAATGTTCGACTTTCTGGTCGCATATAAAACTGCAGCGTAATTGCCTCTTTTGATGTAACATACCAATGTCAGCCGGAGGAGAACTCACACTAAATAAAAACATGACAAAAAATGTCAAATTTATTGCAATTTTAGCATAAATATGATATTATCAAATCAACAACACAAGGGGGGAAATTTGAAATGTTTAATTGTCCGAAATGCAGTGCTGAGGTGCGTTATGGAGCCAAATATTGCAAGCATTGCGGCTGTGAGATGAATTGGGACAGAGTTAATCAGCAGGCTGTCGGCGGCAGTCAGGCTATGAGCGGAACAAATGCTAAATGGTCGGTTTTGTCTATAGTGGGTTTTGTTTTATCTCTTACTATGTGCGGAATTATCTCGCTGATTTTGTCGATATTAGGAAAGAAAGAATGTAAGGAAAAAGGCTATCAGGGCGGAGGATTGGCTCTTGCCGGAATTATTATATCCGTTGTGGGTATGGTGTTTGCGGTTATTGCGATAATAGGTATGTTTATTCTTATGAATGTTTACGGAATAACTTTGGCTGAATTTTTTGAAAGATTTTATTATGCATAAAAATATTTAAACAACAGGGCAGTCCTCTTAAAGGACTGCCTTTTTGCGGGGTGCCCCCGCCAGCTATATAACTTGCCGCCCATCACCAATCTTTGCGGGAAACAATCGGAGTATGGGCAGATATTAGTTTTTAGTTGCCTGAGGATGCCGAATTTGATATACTATGCCAATGAGTAAAGTAGATGTAAACGAACTTAACAGTGAGCAGCAGGCCGCGCTTTTTGAAACGTTGGGCCCTGTTTTGGTGACGGCGGGTGCCGGCAGCGGAAAGACCCGTCTTTTGATTTATCGCATAGCTTATCTTATAGAGCATATGAACGTTGAACCCCGAAATATTTTGGCAATAACCTTTACTAACAAAGCCGCAAATGAAATGAGTGAGCGTCTTAATAAAATGCTTGATGGCACACATGGAATATGGATATCAACTTTTCATGCAATGTGCTCCAAAATTCTGCGAAGTCACATCATAAATCTAAAAAGCAAGGACAACAACGAAAAGGGGTTTGATAATAACTTTTCAATTTATACTGACACTGACAGTAATAAGGTTCTCAAAGAAGTATGCGCTAAGTTTAACTTTAATGAGGATAAACAAATAAGGCTGGCCTCGTGGCACATAAGTAATGCTAAAAACAACAACCAGACGCCGTGGGAGTATCTTAAGAACAATCAGGAAGCGGCTGACATTGAAATTTATACCAAGATATATACCGCTTATCAGGTGCAGCTTAAAAATAACAATGCACTTGATTTTGATGATTTACTTACCAAAACTTATGAGTTATTTGTTTCATGTCCGGATATTTTGAACCACTATCAAAACCGGTTTCTTTATATCCATGTGGATGAATTTCAGGATACCAACACTGTGCAATATCAGATAGTAAAGCTTCTGGGAGCTAAGCACAGAAACGTTTTTGTGGTGGGAGACGAGGACCAATGTATTTATGGTTGGAGAGGTGCTAATATCAGTAATATCGGCAGTTTTATGCGGGACTTTGACGGCTGTAAGGTCTTTAAGCTTGAGCGCAACTACCGTAGCAGCAAACAGATTTTGAAGGTGGCCAACAACCTAATTAAAAATAACCAGAGCCGTATTGAAAAGGTTTTGTGGACAGAGAACGATGACGGGGCACAGATAGAGCAGTATGCCGCAGCGGATGAATATAAAGAAGCTGAATTTGTTGCGGCCAATGTTTATAATCTGGTAAATTCGGGGAAATATAAGTATGGTGACATAGCAGTTTTAATGCGCCTCAATGCTCTGACACATAGCTTTGAAGAAAAGTTTTTGAATTATAACATTCCTCATATTGTGCTTGGAGGTCAAAAGTTTTTTGACAGGCTGGAGATAAAAAATTTGATAGCTTATCTGCGTATTTTGGTTAACCCTCAAGACAGTGCTGCACTGATGCGAATTATTAACTATCCCAAACGAAATATCGGTGACACAACGGTTGAAGCGCTAAAAACGGCCGCCGAAGCTCAAAATGTCAGCCCTCTTGAAATCATTATAAACAGCGATGAATATATGTTAAGCGACACCATAACTATGAAGCTAAACGTATTTAAAAGCCTTTATAAAGATATTGAAAGTGCTTATAAAGATTCTCAGCCTTATGATGCCATTGAGCACATTGTTAAAAAAACGGGCATAAAAAACATGTATAACACCAAAAGCGAAGAGGATATAAGCAGGATAGCCAATATAGATGAGTTTTTGACACACACCTATAGCTATTTTGAAACTAACCCCGGCAACACAATGGGGGACTATCTGCAAAGTATATCTCTCATCAGCGACATTGACACCTATGACGACAAAAATAATGCAGTGGCTTTAGCTACCGTACACGCTGTTAAGGGTCTTGAATTTAAGGTAGTGTTTGTTGTGGGACTTGAACAGGGGGTATTTCCGATTATACGGCAGAGCGGAGGTGACCTTGAAGAAGAGCGCAGGCTGATGTATGTAGCGATAACCCGTGCCAAAGAACGGCTGTATTTGACACATGCTATGAGCCGTGCACTTTATAATGAACGAAGATATACCAATAAATCACAGTTTTTGGATGAACTGAGCGGTGTTGATAAAAAGACAGTTCAAGCGATGGATGCATATAACCTTACAAACTTTACTGCAAACAAGATGAGTTTTTCCGTCTCCGCCATAAATACACCCAAAAAGGTGGATGCTAATGGATTTACACCCGGTAAACAGGTGCTTCACACAAAATATGGTATAGGCATTATTGTGACGACGGATACATTAAGCAACGACAGATGCATTACCGTAGATTTTAAAGGTATCGGGATGAAGTCACTATCGATAGATTATGCACCGATTAAGCTGTTGTGAAGATATTGGCAGCACCACAATAGTTTAATTTTATAGTAGGAAAGGAGGAGAGAAAAAGGATATGAGTTATGAACCGCGTATGAAAGAATTGATAACGCTTGTTAACGAAGCGATTTATAACTATTATGTGCTTGACAATCCCACAATTTCTGACGCTGAATATGACAAGCTTTATGACGAGCTGGTCGCCCTTGAAAAAGAAACGGGGATAATTTTGAAAAACTCGCCCACGACAAGGCCTGCCGGAACGGTGTCGGCAGAATTTAAAAAAGTTACGCATGAATTCAGGCTTTATAGCCTTGACAAATGTAATTCGTATGAAGAGCTTAAAACATTCATGGAGGATATTCAAAAAGAATGGGATGGTGCCAAGTTTAGTCTGGAGTATAAATTTGACGGGCTTAGATTGATACTCAAATATAAAAACGGAAAGCTGACAACTGCTGCTACACGAGGCAACGGAACTATCGGCGAGGATGTTACACTGCAAGTAAAAACCATAAAATCGGTGCCGAACGAAATTGATTTTAAGGGCGAGTTGACTGTTTGCGGTGAGGGTATGATAACCTTAAAAAACTTTGAAAAGTATAATGAAACGGCTGAGGAGCCTCTAAAAAACCCGCGCAATGCTGCAGCAGGTGCTATTCGTAATCTTGACCCTATGGTCACTAAGCAGCGAAATCTGGATGTGTTTTGCTATGATATTCTTAAAGCTGAGGGTATAAGTTTTGGCACACAGAAGCAGATGCATGAATTTTTAAAAAAGCAAAAATTTCTCACCGGTGAAATGTTTTTTGTGTCAAATTCTTCGGAAGAAATAATAAATAAGATAGAGAAAACCGATAAAACAAAAGATAAGTTTGACATAATGATTGACGGCATGGTCATAAAACTTGATGATTTGAGGATAAGGGAAGAGGTAGGGTACACTTCGCGCTTTCCTAAGTGGGCGATTGCTTATAAATTTGAAGCGGTTGAAATAACGAGTGTTTTGGAGGACGTAATCTGGCAGGTAGGAAGGACAGGCAAAATTACGCCTATCGGAAAACTTAGCCCTGTAGAGCTTGCCGGAGCCACCGTTACTCGGGCGACGCTTAATAATTATCAGGAAATACTCCGCAAAAAGGTGAAGCTGGGCAGTTCGGTTTTCGTAAGAAGGAGTAATGAGGTAATACCTGAAGTGCTGGGGCTGGCGCAGGATTATGAAAGTTCAAAGCCGATTGAAAAAATAGAACGCTGCCCGTGTTGTGGCTCACAGCTTGTTCAAGTAGGACCAAACCTTTTTTGCAAAAATCCGGAATGTAAAGAACAAATAATTGGAAAGCTGACGCACTGGTGCCGCCGCAACTGTATGAACATTGAAGGCATAAGCGACAAAATTTGTGAAGTGTTATATGAAAAATGCCGCATGCGAAGCCCTGCAGATTTATATACCTTGAAAGCTGACGACCTGAAAGGTCTTGAAGGCTTTGGCGATAAAAGAATAGAAAATATCCTTTTTTCTATTGAAAAAAGCAGGAAGGTAACACTGAACAGATTTCTGGATGCCCTTGGTATAAACGGTGTGGGCGAAAAAACTGCCAAGGATTTGGCCCGGAACTTTAAGACTTTTGACAATCTGATGCAAGCAAAATTTGAGGACTTGATTATTATTCCTGATATTGGAGAAATAGTAGCAAATAATATACTAGCTTTCTTTAAGGATAAAACCAACATGCAACTTGTTCAAAAGTTGCTGCAATACATTGAACTTGAAGCAGCAGCAGAGGGTGGTGACAAGCTTAAAGGTAAAAGGTTTGTGCTGACGGGAACACTGAGTACGTATGACCGAAAGCAGGCGGAAAAGTTGATTGAGATGAACGGCGGAATGGTTTCGGGAAGTGTGTCGAAGAATACTGATTTTGTATTGGCAGGATACAGCCCCGGAAGTAAGCTTGAAAAGGCGAAGGAACTCGGCGTTGCTGTTATTTATGAAGAAGAGTTTTTGAAGATGATTAGGTAGCGGTTTTGCGCAAAAAACCGAAGGTTTTTTGCAGCATGAAGCCTTTGGCTTCATGCGCTGCCGTGCATGCACGGCAGGCAAAACCGCATCTATATAAAACGACACTCAAAACACTTGAGTTTTTTTAGAATTTATGATATACTTATCAAATAAAAAAGATGGTGGTGAAAAAATATGATGTTATATCCTGAAGTAGAAAAATTAGCCCAGAAAGTAGGAAATCCTTATGCTCTTGCGAGCATTGTAGGCAAAAGAGCTAAGCAGCTTGAAAAGAATATTCCGGATATTATAGAACACTCGCCCGAAAAGGCCATATCTCTTGCTGCCCGTGAAATTGAAAGCGGCAAAATTGTGGCAAGCTCCGGCGCAAATGATGATGAATAAAGATGATAGCAGAAGTTATTGTAGATATTTTAAACAGTAATGTTGACAAGATATTCGATTATAATTGCCGCGAGGTCCTAGAAGTTGGGCATAGGGTGCTGGTGCCGTTTGGAGGCCGCAATACCCAAGGATATATTATAAAACTTAAAGCATCAAGCACACTTGAAAAAGATAAGCTGAAAGATATTATAAAGCCTCTGGATGAGACTCCGGTTTTGACCCCAAAAATGATAGAGCTGTGTTTTTTTATGAAAGACAGGTTTTTTTTGCGTCTTGCCGACACTATACGATTGTTTTTGCCGCCGCAAATAAGAAGTGATCTTGGGCATAAAACTGTAAACATAGTGACACTCACTGATAAATGTGATATATCCAAAATCAAATCAAACGCCAAAGCGCAGCTCGGAATAATTCTTCACCTAAAAGAAGCAGGCAGCGATAGCACAGCCAATATAAATAATAAATTCAGCTCAGCTGCCCTAAAAAAGCTCAGTGAGCTGGGTTTTGTAAAAATCACTCCGCAAAATGTGTTGAGACGCCCTATAAAAACACTGACGGTTGAGCATAAAGACATTACTTTAACCCCGCAGCAGCAAGAGTGCGTGGACTTAATAAACAAGGCAAAGAACACTGCGTTTTTGCTGCACGGAGTGACAGGCAGCGGCAAAACCGAGGTGTATATAAGCGCAATTAAAAACGTACTTGCAAAGGGTAAATCCGCCATATTTTTGGTGCCTGAAATTTCTCTTACACCTCAGATGCTGTCAAGGTTTACAAATGCTTTCGGCGACACAGTGGCACTGCTTCACAGCAGCCTCAGCGCCGGAGAGCGTTATGACGAATTTTATCGCCTCAAAACCGGACAAGCGAAAATTGCAATCGGGGCTCGCAGCTGTATTTTTGCGCCCCTTGATGACGTAGGGCTTATTGTAATTGATGAGGAGCACGACAGCAGTTATTTCAGTGAAAATAACCCTAGATATTATACTCATGAAGTGGCGCGGATGCTGGCTCATATACACGGCTGTAATTTGGTTTTAGGAAGCGCTACGCCCAACGTAGAAAGCTTTTTTAAGGCGCAACAGCATATCTACAAGCTTTTAACGCTTCCGAATCGCGCCGGCGGAGCGGAGCTGCCGCAAATTATAATTACAGACATGCTCAGCGAAATCAGAAACGGCAACACGGGAATATTTTCGACTGTTTTCCTAAAAGAGCTTGAGAATTGTATCAAAAATGAGAAACAAGCCATGATTTTTATTAATCGCAGGGGATATGCTTCGTTTATGATGTGTAAAGAATGCGGATATGTTGCAAAATGCACAGACTGCGATGTATCGCTGGTTTATCACAAGGAAGAGGATATGCTTAAGTGCCACTATTGCGGAAAACGCTTCAGGGCGCTGACAGGGTGTCCTGCTTGCAAAAGCGAATATATAAGACAGGGGGCAGTAGGAACACAGCGTGTAACTGAAGAGCTTGGCAAAATCTTTAAGGATGTGCCAATTCTGCGTTTAGATAACGATACTGTAACGGGCAAGGATAGTTATGGCAAGATTTTAGAACAGTTTAACAGCCTAAGCCCCGCAATTTTGGTGGGTACGCAAATGATAGCAAAGGGGCATGACTTTAATAATGTAACGCTGGTAGGAATTATAGATGCCGATTTAAGTCTGCATTTTAGTGATTTCCGTGCCACAGAGCGCACTTTTCAGCTTATTACTCAGGTTTCAGGCAGAGCTGGGCGCAGCCGGCATTCGGGAAAGGTCATTTTACAGACATACTTCCCTAAGCATTTTGTTTATAGGTTTGCCCACAACTATGACTATATGGCGTTTTATAAAAAAGATATAAATCTGCGTGAAGTAACAAAATTTCCGCCGTTTGCAAAAATACTTAGAATTTTAATATCTTCTGAAAATGAACAAAAAGCAATTGATGTTACGCGAGAAATAAACATAAAAATCAGTGCGCTTAAGAGTAAGTATAACAGTGATTTTATATACTTTCAGGCAATGAAAAGCCCCAGAGGACGCATAAAAAACAAGTTTAGATATCAGATTTTGATGAGATTTTTTTTAAAGAGCGAAAAGGAGATTGTCACTGATATTCATAAAATTGTGGACGACACTAAGTTTCGTGATGTGAGCTTATTTGTGGAGCTTAATCCGCAGAATTTGAGCTAATAAAAATTTCATGGAGCGGTTTTGCGCAAAAACCCAAAGGGTTTTTGCAGCATGCCAGCATTTGTGCTGGCATGCGCTGCGGGCCAAGGCCTGCAGGCAAAACCGCATATCTAATCAAAAATGCTTGTAACAAAATCAATATTATTCTATAATTGAATAGGTATTCAATTTAAAATAAAATCTAAAGGAGGAAACTATGGCAATACTTAATGTAATAAAAGTTAATGACGATGTTGACGGAATTTTGCGTAAAGTGTGCAAGCCTGTTGAAAAGTTTGACACAAAACTGCACAAGCTGCTGGATGATATGCATGACACTATGCTTAATGATGATATCCTGGGCGGACTTGCGGCACCTCAAGTTGGGGTGCTTAAACGCGTTATTGTTATAAACGTAAACAATTTTTATATTGAGCTTGTCAACCCCGAAATTATCGCAAAGAGCGACAAAATGTATCCTTGCCGTGAATCGTGTGCAAGTGTGCCCGGGGTGAGGCGAAGGATTGCACGTCCGCGTAAGGTTACAGTGCAATATTTTGACAGGGAGGGCAACAAGTTCAGCATTGAAAGCCGCGAATGGATGGCCCATCTTTTTCAGCATGAGCTTGACCATCTTGACGGAATATTGCTAACTGACCGGCCCGAAACTCTACCTAAAGAACAGCAAAATCAGGGGGGAGCATGAAAATAATCTTTTTAGGAACTCCGCAGTTTGCGGTAAATATTTTAGCAAAACTCATTAAAACCCAACATAAGGTTCTGGCAGTGGTAACACAGCCTGACAAACCGTGCGGGCGCGGGCACAAAGTTGAAATGCCTCCAATAAAACCGCTGGCGTTGTCAAATAATATCCCAATTCATCAATTTAAGAGCATCACAAAAGAAGGGGATATCCTCAAGGAATATAACGCAGATATCGTTATAACTGCAGCATTTGGCCAGATTTTGAGGTCAAATGTGCTTGAGATGTGCCCATATGGCGTAATCAATGTGCACGCATCGCTTTTGCCCAAATACCGCGGCAGCTGTCCTGTTCCGTGGTCGATTTTACACGGCGAAACTAAAACAGGTGTTACCATAATGAAAACAGAGGCGGGAATTGACACGGGCGATATGATTTTGACCAAGCAGACTGATATCCTACCTGATGAAAATGCAGATGAGCTTTTAGAGCGTCTCAGTCATATCGGGGCAGATGCCTTGATAGAAACTTTGGATAACATAGAAAAGGGAACAGCAAAATATGTTCCGCAAGACCACTCACAGATGACTTACTTTCCGATGCTGAACAAAGACATGGGAAAGATTGACTTTAATAAGACTGCGGATGAAATTATAAATCTTATACGCGGCCTCAATCCGTGGCCTGCAGCCTTTGTTTTGGATGGTGAAACACGAATAAAAATATATAATGGTGCAGCGGCAAAGTGCAATGATAAACAACCAAACGGCACAATAATCAGCGCTGACGACAAAAATGGTTTGGTAGTTAAATGCTCCGGCGGAGCAGTAAGCCTTGATATCATTCAAGCACCAAACAGCAAAAAAATGAACGCAAAAGACTATTTGAGAGGCAACAGGCTAAGTTCAGTCAAGTTTGAATAATACACAATATTTTGGCATAGTATTATGCAAAATTACACTATATGTAGTATTTAATAGGCCAATCTTGCGCACCTAATGTATTATAAAAATATCTGGCAAAGCGTCATTGCATGTCAATACCGGCGATGTGCTTACGAAGCAATCTCACATGCATTTTTCTCTATGATTATTAAGGGGTTTTATGGATATATTAAGTTTAAGTCCGCAGGAGCTAGAAGAAATACTTTTAACAATAAACCAGCCCAAATATAGGGCAGGTCAGATTTTTGGCGCTCTTCACAGCGGCAAAAAGATAAATGAAATCAGCAATATCTCAAAGGACTTAAAGGAATATTTAAACAATACTTTTTCTGACATGCGGGTTGAGATAATCAAAGAGCACTGTTCCCCTGACGGCACGGTGAAATATATCTATAAACTTTTTGACAGCAATATTATTGAGGGCGTGCTCATGCAATATAAGCACGGCAGCACTCTGTGCGTTTCCACTCAAGTTGGGTGCCGCATGGGCTGCGCTTTTTGCGCTTCGGGACTTGACGGACTTATAAGAAACCTCAGTGCCGGCGAAATTTTGTCGCAGGTAATCATGGTAAATGCACATCTTGGCGGCAATCCGAAAGAACGTAAAATTACCAATATTGTGCTTATGGGCAGCGGCGAGCCGTTGGACAATTATGATAATGTGGTTAAATTTATTAGGCTCGTCAACTACAAAGACGGCATAAATATCAGCACACGTAATATTTCGCTCAGTACCTGCGGCTTGAGTGACAAAATAAAGAGCCTTGCCGCCGAAGGTTTTGGTCTAAATCTTAGCCTCAGTCTGCATGCACCAAATGACAAAATACGGAATGAAATAATGCCGATAAGCCGCGCCCATGACCTTGACAAGCTTATGAAAAGTCTGCGGTACTATTTTGAAAAGACCAAACGTCGAATTATAATTGAATATATATTGTTAAAAGACATAAACGACAGCCTTAAGGATGCCGATGAACTCAGCCGGCTGACAAAGGGCCTGCCTTGTCACATTAATGTGATAAATTATAACGCAGTAGCAGAAAAGCCGTTTGAAAAGAGCAGAAATGGAGTAGCGTTTGTGAAAAGGCTCGTGGAAAATGGAAGCAGCGCCACAATGAGGCGGACCATGGGCGACGACATCAGCGGCGCATGCGGGCAACTGCGACTGCGATATGTCGGAGATAGAAAGGAGTAAAAATGGAAGAAAATTTAGAACAAATGCGCACCCGTGTGGTGGAAATTGTGAAAGCGGCTTATGAGAAGTCGCTTACTCTCAAACAAAGCATTGCAGTGGAGATGAAAGAGGGAAACGACATTGTTTCTGCCGTGGATAAGTTTATGGAAGAGCAGATTGTTGGCGGGCTAAAAAAGTTCTATCCAGAACATAATTTTTTGGGTGAGGAGTCTTGCCATTGGAAAACTTGATGCCGTGATAAACATCAGACCGAGCATGGGGCTGTCCAGTGCAGCGGGCAAATTGTTTATTACCGAGGCAGGCGGCAAGGTCACCAATATTAAGGGAGAACCTCGTCAAAGAACCGACACTATGCTTTGCACAAACGGAAAAATCCATGATAAGTTGGTGGAGATTATAAAATGAATAATATCTCCATATAGTGATAAAAAGGAAAATTAACATAAAAAATAACATAAGTTAATTTATTGTGTTTCCACCACGGAAAAACAACACAATCGTGCATATCCAAAGACTACCTATGAAAACAATTACATGCAAAGTTTTTGTGTTAATTATGTAAAAATATATGTTTTTATTTTGTTTTTTTTGTTTAAAGTGTTATGCTTACCGAAGGTGTGAAAAAATGAGCCCGCTGTGAGCACTGTGAGTTAAAGTTAATTTCACTAAAGCATAAATTTGACAAATTTAAGTCAAAAAGGTAGGTTTATATGACAAAAACACAAAATGTACATTATAATACTGACACAAATGACAAAAAAAATAGGAGAATTATTTTAATTTCTGCAATTGCTGTTTTAATTATTATAGCTATTCTAATTCCCATTTTGCTTCATTCTTGTGCAAGCACTGTAAAACTTTCGTTTGAAACAAACGGAGGAACAACAATTGAAACAAAGGAACTTAAAAAAGGTTCCAAAATTGATGGGATAAATGAAATCACAACAAAAGAAGGTTATACTTTTGACACTTGGTTTTATGACGATGCTTTATCTAATGCAGTTACGTTTCCGTTCAACATTAACAAAGATACGAAATTATACGCTAATTGGAATTTAGAAAGCTTTACCATATCTTTTGACACTGATGGCGGTGATGCTGTTGCAAGTGTAATATACTCATATGGCGAGCACATAGATTATCCTGCCACAAGCCATCAAGATCCAAATTCCTATTTTGGAGGTTGGATTGATTTAGAAACCGGAGCAGAGGTTACTTATTTTACAATGCCGGCACATAATATTTCATTAAAAGCAAAATGGGTTGATGATCCAAAATATCAAACATATACTTTCGATTTAAATGCCGATAATGCTGTTCTTGTGGGTGTTTCTTCAATTACCGGAGAATTAAGTACTGCAATTGACCAAAATTTAATTCCGATAGTAACACGGTTAGGCTACGATTTTGAAGGCTGGTTTTTAGATGCTGACTGCACAATTCAATTTGTGCAAACAACTTTCATCAGTGAAGGCACAATAAAACTTTATGCAGGATGGAAAGAGCACCTTAGCAAAATAATGTTCAATACTAATGGAGGAAACACATTGACTCCTCTTGTTGCACAAGCGGGCACAATTATAGGCCTGCCGATTCCAACAAAAATAAATAACAAATTCAGAGATTGGGCTGATATAAACAATTTATGGAAACCGGAACTTAAAACACAGGGTTTAATGCCGGATTGTGATATAACATTAACTGCGGAATGGTCAACCCTTCAACAAATATCATTCAATTTGGTAAAAGAAGGGGCTTCAATTCAAAATCCAAATGATTATATAAATTTTGAAGGTGTCGAAAATGCTCCATTCCCAACTGCATTTCCTATTCCGGATTGCCTAGGTTACACTTTTGACAAGTGGTATACCGCTGTTACTTACAACATTGATGGTTCAATAAGCTATGATGACGCTAATATATTTTCTGACACAACATTTGGCGCCACAGACATAATTTTATATGCAAGCTGGATAACAAACCAATATGAAGTGGATGTAGACGGCATCCAAACACAAGAAGATTTTAGGAGTGTTTTTGTGCTTCCAAATATTTCACAAGACGGATTTAACCTTGTGGGTTGGGGCTCGTCTGTGGCAGATATTGTATATTTTGATGCTCAAAGCAGCACATATCAATTTGTTGTTCCTGCACAAGATTTAATCCTAACACCTGTTTGGCTACCATGGCAAGAGATTTCATTTGATGCGAACACAACAAGTATAGACACAACCTTACCTATGATTGTTACAACTATGCCTTCACCAATTTCCGGTGCGGTTGAAACATTAATTGGAAATTTACAAAATCCATCTTGTATGGGTTATACTTTTATAGGTTGGACAATGGATACAGAAGGCACACAGTTTGCACCAACAACTTTTGGGCTTGAAAACATAACACTATATGCACAATGGGAAGCAAATACATATAATGTAACATTTGATCCTGACAGAGCCGGATATAACACCGTGCCACTGCCAATAACAGTGAAGTATGGTCAACCTGTTGGAGTTTTGCCAGATTTAAATGACGGAACAGTTATTGGTTGGCATTTTAACCAGTGGTTTGATGGAAAAACATCAGTTCATTCAGTTTCTGCAAGCAGACTTTATGAATGGACAACAGATATGACTTTCTACGGCAGCTGGTCTAAAATTCAATGCGAGATTGATTTTGATTTTAATGGTGGAGACTGTGTTATATCATCTCTGACCTCTACTTATGGTTCCACGGTTGCTTTAACCACGGTTGCATCTTTATTAACAGCACCAACAGGGTATGTATTCGATTACTTTTTGGATTTAGCAACGGGAAATCAATATTACACAACAACACCAAATCCAACCGCCCCCTTAAATGGTATGAACTTTAAAGTAATTTGGAAAGCCAAAACTTATAACATTACCTTCAACTTGGGCTCTTACAATTGGAAATTGGATGGAAGTACTGTTTCAACAATAGCAACTTTAACCATTCCGTTTGGTGAGACAATTGGAGAATTGCCAACTCCAGAAGTTCCAACTGCTGATCAACTGCCATTCGGAGATTTTTACTTTAACTTTGCCGGATGGACTTATTCAAATGGTCAGGCTTTTAATATAACTACAATGCCGGCAGAAAACATTTCACTTGTTGCATCATGGACACCTTGGCAACAAATTACATTGAATGTTAACACGGATGACACAAGTGCTTTATTAACCGATATCCATTCATTAACCGGAGAAGTTGTTGTTGGTGCATCTATATTAGAGGGTGCTGATTCTTGGACAATTATTCTTCCAAATGCAGCAAACGTAACGAGAACCGGTTATGGATTTTTAGGTTGGTATTTAGATAAGGATTGCTTAATTCCTATGGATGCCACAAATTATACCGCTCTTTCAGGATATAACTTATATGCAAAGTGGGGGGCTAAAACATATCAAATTACGCTTTATATAAATGGCGGAGATTCCATAGATGGCGGTATAACAGAAATAGACAGCATAACATTTAACACTGCAATCGGTGCTTTACCTGATGCACAAAAAGCCGGGAACAAATTTGTTGGATGGTTTACCTCTGATGGCATCGCAGTTTCTGTTACAACAACCTACACATGGAGTGTTGATATAGAGCTATATGCTTATTTCGAAGAAAATCCCATTGTTGAACTTAATTTAAATGTAACAGACAATTCAGCAACAATAGCTCAAAACTATGTAACAGGTGAGACGGGTACACCAATAATTCTACCTTCTAACCCAACACGCATGGGCTATGTTTTTGGCGGTTGGTATCAAAATGCGGCATGTACAGATGGAAATGAATATATCCCAAGTAATTTTGTTGCAGATGAAACTGTTTATGCAAAGTGGACTCCAAATACACATGTTATTATACTGAATGTAAATGGCGGAGATGCATTAGTTCAGAATACAATTAATGTAACCTTCGGAACAGTAATTGGCACATTAGAAATTCCAACAAGAAATGGCTACACTTTTGATGCTTGGATATATGGTGGCATCAGTGAATATTCTGCAAGCACAATATATATGTTAGATGAAGACATTACTCTTTTTGCAAGCTGGATAAAAAACCCAATTATAATATTTAATGTAAATGCACACGGAGAATCTATAACTGTATCTCCTACAAATTTGAACGGAAAGGCCGGCACAGCAATCGGAGCATTGCCAACACCAACTAATCGCAACTACTATACATTTATTGGTTGGTATGCAGATAGCATGTGTTCGCAAGCTTTCACAGGCACAACATTTTTGGCAGATATAACTCTCTATGCCGGTTGGTCTGCAAACACTTATATAATTGCCCTTAATTCTAATGGAGGAGTTGCAGTAAGCAATGTGACAGCACCTTATGGTGCCAGCGTCACACTTCCAACAACCACAATGGTAGGTTATTCATTCTTGGGGTGGTCAACAGATGGCACTTCAAACAATATTGTTAATTACACAACTATGCCTGCAAATGGTGCAAATTTAAAAGCGGTTTGGCAACAGAATGCAACAATCACTTTCGATTTAAATACAACTGACACCAATGCAAGTGCAACACCAGCTCCAATTTCCGGTGCGGTTGGCGATGCCCTTGTGCTTCCGACGCCAACACGTACGGGTTATATCTTAACTGGTTGGTATCAACATTTAAGTAATGGAAATCTGCAGCAATTTACAGCCACCACATTCGGTTCAAGTGATATTACGCTTTATGCAGATTGGCAAGCAACAATTCAAACAATAACTTTTAACGCTAATGGAGGAACCGTTTCGAAAACAACATTATCAGTTATTTATGGCTCTCCGTTGTATACACTTCCAACTGCTACAAACGGAAGTCTATACTTTGTTGGTTGGAATACACAAGCAGATGGCAATGGCATAGCTTATTTATCAACAACAATATACTCTTTACAAGCCGATTTAACTCTTTATGCAATCTTCACAAACCAGATTGCAACAATCCAATTTGGCACAAACGGCGGTTCTAACATTACTTCAACCACATTGCCGGTTGGAACAACAATCACAAGAGAGACCCTGCCAATTCCTACAATGAACAACATGAACTTTATTGGATGGTTTTATAACGGGCAACTTGTGGATGACACTCATCCGCTTGTATTAACTGCCAGCGGAGCTTATTTAACGGCGGGTTGGAGCGGTTATCAAGGCTTTGTATTCAACACAATGTGCGGCGATGCAAGCTTTGGTTCACAAAGTGTGACAGGACCGGTTGGTCAAACCTTTGTTGCACCAACACCAACACGTTTAGGATACACCTTTGCAGGGTGGTTCTATGACACATCGTTTACACAACCACTTGATACAAACACCTTGGGCTTGTATACAGTTACTGTTTTTGCAAAATGGGTATCAGTTTAACATACGGAAACAACTGCGACTACGATATGTCAGGGATAAAAAAGACAAATAACTACAATATACAATGGTTAAAACAACCAAAATCGGCATACGCGACAAATAACTTATAAATGAAACTGCGAACAAGGTTTGGTTTATTATATTAAGGAGGACATTAATAATTAGAACATTAGGATTATGGGTTTCTATTCCCGGTAACGGAAACGATTGGTTTATAATAGTGGTAATCGTTGGAATAATGCTTGTTGCCGGCTTTGTGAGTTGGTTAGTTTCTTTATTCAAAAAAAGAAAGGCTGCCAAAAAAGATATGAAAAATAAAAAGGATTAGAAAATAAAAGCAAAAAAGAATACATAAAAATAGTAAGTGAAAAACATTGGAGGGAAACAGTATAAAAGGGTTAGTTATAAAAAATATTGCAAATTTATATACGGTATTTTGCGAGGACGCAGGCGGTGAGGGTGTGAGTTTTTTGGCATCGGCTCAAGGCAAGCTTAAGCAAAGCGACAAACAAGGCCCCCGCGAAAATATCTCCGGCTATTGCGGCAAGGTTTTGGTTGGGGACCATGTAGAGTTTGACAAACTTGCTGACGGCGGCGAAGCCATTACTGTCTGCAACGCCAATATTACAAAGGTTTATCCTCGTAAAAATGTGCTTATCCGCCCGCCTATAAGTAATATAGACTGCCTTGTCATTATGGTCACAAAAAGCCCGTCCCCTGACTTTGTGCTGGTTGATAAGCTGATTATAAACTGTATGATACATAATATAAAACCTATTTTGTGCATAAGTAAGACTGACACGATGACTGAACAGGAAATAGAGCAAATTATAAGCGGATATAAGAATGTGGTAGATGACATTGTTTGTTTATCATCACAAAACCGCAAAAATCTGGAGCAGCTTACCTCTATTATTAAAAATCAAATTACAGCGCTTGCGGGCCAATCAGCAGTGGGAAAAAGTACGCTTCTTAACGCCTTACTCGGCACAAACATAAAAACCGACGGGCTGAGTGCTAAGGTAGACCGCGGAAAGCATACCACAAGGCATACAGAGATATTTTTGCACGGCAACATAAGAATTGCCGACACTCCGGGATTCAGCCTAATAGACCTGAAAGTGGATGAAACCGAGCTACGGTATTATTATAGCGAATTTGAAGCTTTTAACTGCAAGTATAGAGGATGCATGCATATAAATGAGGATGAGGGCATTTGTGCCGTAAAACAGGCAGTGAAAACAGGGAAAATAAATAAGGATAGGTATGAAAGATACATAAAAATCTTTCAAGAACTGAAAAAGAGGGGACTTCCGCGAACTTCGCGCTCTAAATGATAATACAAAAGGGGGAAAGATATGAATATAAAGATTGCACCTTCTACAAACCCTCCAAAGCCTGAGGATATGCTTGAATATATAAAGGAGCTAAATGCTTTGGATGTGGATTATATCCATTGTGACATCATGGACGGCAAGTTTGTTACTGCCACTACATTTGGGGCAGACATAACAAAGAAAATTGCCGAAGTAACTAAAATTCCGCTGAATGTGCACCTTATGGTCAAAAAGCCTAAGGACGTAAAACAATATATTAGGGCAGGGGCAAGCATTGTAACAATCCATCTGGAAGCTTTTGAGGATATAAAACAGGTAATTAAAACGCTTCTGAAAATTGCTAAACTCGGGGCAATTCCGTCGGCTTCAATAAAGCCGAATACTCCGCTTGAAAAACTCTGGCCGATTTTAGGCTATGTCGGTATGGTGCTTGTTATGAGCGTGGAGCCAGGAAAAAGCGGACAGGAGTTTATTGCGGGGACACTTGACAGGATAGCACAAATTAAAAAGAAGCTTGGTGAACTTGGCCTTGACGATGTTCTTGTTGAGGTTGACGGCGGAGTAAATAACAAAAATATAGCTGATATAAAGAAAACAGGCGCTGATATTGTGGTGGTAGGTAATTACCTATATTCAGCAGTTGATAGGGGTGAGGCGATTAAAAAGCTTAAGAAGTGAGGACTTTGTCATTGCGAGAAACGAAGTGACGAAGCAATCTCATTGAAGCATAATCATAAAATTTCTGCGTCGGGCGCACTCCTGCAATGACAAGAGAACTTTGCATGATAAATTATAAATGAAAAAAGGGAACATCAGGTTCCTTTTTTGTGCGGTTTTGCACAGAAACCCTACAGGTTTCTGCAGCGCAAGCTTTGGCTTGCGCACTGCCGCGCCGGCGCGGCAGGCAAAACCGCACTTCCATAAAAAATCCTTCATATGATAGTAACAGATTAAAGACACACAAAAGGAGAACAATATGAGAATATACTGTTTCAAGTCCCCCAAATGCTTATCGTTCCTGCTCAAAATCATATTCCGAAGGTCTTACATAAAAACCTCCGAATAAAGGGCACCGGCGGTGCATTAAGTATCGCTTTTTATAGGGCAGTGATGTGAATAATTATCACTAAGGCTTCGGCCGCTTCGCGGCCTCCTCACACACTACACAGTCAGATGAGGCCACAAAAATACTCAATAATACTTATATACCGCCTGAAAAAAAAAGAAAATGGCATTTTCCCCCTTATTTTTGTTGCGCTAATTTTTTAAATATAGTAATATATAATGTGTTACCTTCGTGTAACACATTTACTTAAAAAAACCAAAAAAAGGGTGTCCTTATGTCTTTAAAAACTTCCAATGCATACGGCGACATTACAATCAGCGACGAAGCCATTTCTGTTGTGGCTGGTTTTACCGTGCTTGAATGTTACGGCGTTGTAGACTTGGTAAATAGCAAGGCAAGCGACACTTTTCCCGAAGTATTTAAAAAAGTTCCTCTCAACAGAGGGGTAAAAATTGTAACAAATGGAAACCGAATCACCATCGAACTTTATGTTATACTCAAATACGGCGTAGCGATAAACGCTACTGCTGAAAGTATCCGTAACACTGTAAAGTATAACGTAGAAAAGTTTACAGGAATGATAGTAGAGACCGTAAATGTCAAAGTAGTTGGCGTTAGGGTTTGATTTTCGGTTATTAGGAGAGATAAAAGTGCAAAAAACAATAAATGGTGCTATTTTTCGAAAAATGATATTGGCAGCAGGAAATCTGCTTGAAAATAATAAAGATTATGTGGACGCTCTAAACGTATATCCGGTGCCGGACGGTGACACAGGAACCAACATGAATTTGACGTTTAAGTCAGCCATGAAATATATAAATGAATGTACTAACAACAACCTAGACGCTCTGGGTGAAGCCCTTCAAAAGGGGGCGTTGCGCGGTGCGCGAGGCAACTCAGGTGTTATTTTGTCGCAGATACTAAAGGGTATCGCCTCTGTTATGATGCAGCACGACACGCTCAACACAAAAACCTTTGCAAAAGCGCTTAAAGAGGGCTCAGATATCGCCTATAAAGCCGTTACTGTGCCCAAAGAAGGCACAATGCTAACGGTTATCCGTGTGGTTGCGGAGTTTTCGCTTGAGGCCTGTAAAAAAATAGGCGACTTTGAAGAATTCTTCAAGGTTATTCTTGAAAAGGGTGAGGAGATTTTGGCTCAGACCCCCGATATGCTGCCGGTTTTGAAAAAAGCGGGCGTTGTTGATGCGGGCGGACGCGGACTTTTAATACTTCTTACCGGATTTTATAAAGTTATTATCAATGACGACTCGGTTAAGCTGGATTTTAACGATCCGGTTGACGCTTTTGAGCGTATCAAAAAGTTCCACGCCAATCTGGCCGACCTTAGCTCGATTGAATTTGCTTACTGCACCGAGTTTATGATTGTAAATCTGCACAAACGCACCACTGAAAGTGATATCGACAAGCTGAAAGAACGTTTGATGAGCATCGGGGACGAGGTTATTTGTATGGGTGATCTCAAGCTTATAAAAATTCATGTGCATACCAACGAACCTAACCGCGCACTGGGTTTTGCGCTGGAGCTTGGTGAGCTTACCAACATGAAAATCGAAAACATGCTGGAGCAGGTAAGGGCACTTAAAAATGCAAGTCAGGCAAGTGAGCCTATGAAACAGTACGGAATGGTATCAGTTGCCGCGGGTGAAGGGTTGGCAGCACTGTTTAAGGACCTTATGGTCGACCATATCATTGAAGGCGGACAAACCATGAATCCAAGTGCCAACGACATTGCAGATGCAATAGATCGTGTAAACGCCCAAAATGTATTTATCTTTCCCAACAATAAGAATATCATTCTGGCTGCTGAACAATGTAAGGCTCTAACCAATAAAAATGTAATCGTAATTCCTACAAAGAGCGTACCTGAAGGCATATCAGCCTGCCTTGCCTTTAATGAAGAAAGTAATATTGAAGACAACACCGATGCAATGATGCAATCAATATCACATGTCAAGACCGGTTCGGTAACCTATGCCGTAAGAGACACTCATGTTGATGGCTTTGACCTGTCAACAGGCGAAATTATTGGGCTCGACAAGAGCTCGATTGTCACAAAAGGCGCGCAGGTTACACCCACAACCGAAGCGCTTGTAGGTAAGCTTGTTGACAAAAACACCGTGAATATCTCATTGTTCTACGGAAACGACATAAAAGAAGAGGACGCCGAAGCGCTGAAAGAAACGCTGGCAGCAAAGTATCCTCAATGCGAAGTGTCGGTGTTGATGGGCGGACAACCTGTATACTATTATATAATATCTGTTGAATAAATTGTTGGGCAAAGGAAAAGAAAATAGGAAAGACTGCATAAATGCAGTCTTTTGTTTTTCTAAGGGTGCTTAAGCCTTTATATTACAAAACAATTGCCTTAAAGGACTCTATATAGTTGGCAAAAAATACCATGGTTTTGGGGGTATAACAGGGGCTTATCGGCAAAAACTAATATCAGCAGGAAACCCTGCTAATCGTGTAAGTCGAAAGAATATCAATAATAAATTCTTTTGATTACGAAAACAAAAGGAGGAACGATTTTATGACTAAAGCTTCGTCAAGCTCAAGCACAAAAGCTTATTCAGGCAAAACGATGAGTAGCACCAAAGCATGTGACAAAAAGGGCACTAAGCACACTTCTTCAAAGGGAGGTCGTTAACCCTCATACAAAAAATGAGCTTTATGGCTCATTTTTTGTATGGCAGTGGCGCCGTTGCCGGTGTGGGGAACGCCCTCGCGACATAATATTTTGCACTATGCCAAAATCTTCAATCTATTTCGGGCTTTTTTCTTGACAAAAAAGGAATAAAAGGTATAATAGAAATACACTTAAATGTTGCATATATTATATTACGGCGCCATAGCCAAGTGGTAAGGCAAAGCTCTGCAAAAGCTTCATTCCCCGGTTCAAATCCGGGTGGCGCCTCCAAATCTTCATAAGCACAAATAAAAAAATCCGCTTTTCAGGCGGACTTTATTTTTAGTGGTGCATTTTTACTCTGAAGGCTAGAATTGCTTCTTTTCTTGCGTGCAGCTTTTTGATATCATACGAAAGTTCATGGCCGACCATTTTGGGATCCTCACTCTGTCCATCAACCTTAAAACTGCCTGCTACATACTCAAGACCGTCATCAAGAAAGTCCTTAAAGTGAACATTGTCAATATCCAGCATACTCTTGTTTATAACTTTAACAGTATATTCATGCTCATCACCGTCAAATATAAGTGGGTTAGACTGCGATTTTTCAACAGCAATGTCAATTCTGGTGGTTTCAACGATGTTGCTTTCAAAAACCCTCATTCTTCCGCACATATTAAAGTCTATAAAAGCCCTGTTAAATATTCTGTCTCTGTTATGGTTGGGCCCACCGCTGCCGCCATTGCCACCGCCGTGTCTGTCTCTTTCATGTTCATTATACATTTTATAACTCCTTTACATAACCATCCAAGCATAAACAGGAAAACCCGAATGAACCGGAAGAAGCTATGTAGACAGTATATAAAATCGGCAGTAAATACCCTTTTTAGACATTATATGTGACAATACTTTCTAAGGTTAAAATTAAGATGAATCTTGATTTAAAATTACAAATTTTCACCATTTTGGTCAGCAAAAAATAGTAAAAAGAGCCGCGACCCAACAGTCTGATGCCCCGAACGCAGGGTTTGCGGTAAAACCTAAGAAAAAACTCAAAAAAGGATTGAATCTTTTGAATTTTTATGCTAAAATAATCAAACAAGTGAGAAGCCAAAAAACAAAAAGGAAGCTCATTTCATGTTTTGGGGATATGGCGCAGTTGGTAGCGCGTTTGAATGGCATTCAAAAGGTCGTCGGTTCGAGCCCGATTATCTCCACCATGTGAATTAAGTAAAAAGTCTTTTACTTAATATCATTGAAACAATGTTTCAATATCATTTGAGCATTAGCAAAAATATCATTCGTTAAGGAGGAATAAGGTACAAAAGCGAAAAAAATAATAATTTTATGCTGGTGTGGTGAAATGGTAGACACAAGGGACTTAAAATCCCTCGGGAAGTTAAACGCCCGTGCCGGTTCGACTCCGGCCACCAGCACCATTTACTTTGCAATATTAAACATAAAGTCTTCTTTTTGAAGAAGGCTTTTTATTTAATAAAAATCATTTAAAATTAAGTTGACAATGTCAACTTAATTTAATATAATTGTGAACAAGCTGACATTGTCAGCTTAATGATAAAAAGGAGCAATAAGATGGAAAGTGTAATCAAAGTAAAGAATTTAACAAAAGATTACGGTCAAGGACGAGGTGTTTTTGACATTTCGTTTGAAGTTTTTAAAGGTGAAGTTTTTGGATTTCTGGGTCCGAACGGTGCAGGTAAAACAACGACCATTCGTCATTTGCTTGGGTTTTCAAAACCACAAAGCGGCAGTACCGAAATTGCAGGATTGGATTGCTGGAAACAACCAAGCCTAGTGCAAGAAAAGCTTGGCTATTTGGCCGGTGAAATTGCTTATCCCGAAAACCTAACCGGATGGAAGTTCATTAAACAAATTGCAGAGATGCGAAAAGTAGACCTAAAAAAGGCAGAGGAACTTTGTGATTATTTTCAGTTAAAACCACACGGCGAACTAAAACGTATGAGTAAGGGCATGAAACAAAAAATAGCACTTGTCATTGCCTTCATGCATGATGCCGAGATAATAATCCTTGATGAACCGACAAGCGGACTTGACCCGCTTATGCAATCTCGGTTTTGTAACCTTATTTCTAAAGAGAAGGCAAGAGGTAAAACTATTTTGATGAGCAGTCATATGTTTGAGGAAGTTGAAAAAACCTGCGACCGAGTGGCAATTATTAAGCAAGGAAAAATAATCGCAGAAGTGAAAATGAAAGATATAGAACATAAAAAAGACAAAGAATATGAAGTACGATTTAAAGATAAAAAAGATGCTGAAGCTTTTTCAAAGCTAGATTATAAATTTACGGAAAAGAACATGTCAAAGAACCGAGTAAAAGTTGTTGTGAATGATGAGCAGATTAACGAATTTCTAACAGAGGCCAATAAATACAAGCTTGAATATCTGAGTGAAATCAAATTTACGCTTGAAAAATATTTCATGAAATACTACCAAGGGGAGGACAATAAAAATGAAACTGCTGTCTAAAAATATTTTAAAACAAAGTGTAAGGAATAATTGGAAGCTGTGGCTTGTCATTGCAGCCGTACTATGCTTTTTCATAACCGTTCTAACAATAGCGGTGCAGTCATCCGCCGGAAACGCACCAATCAACCCAAACAACCCGATGGGGTCAATACTTTCAGTGTATGGTATGATGCTGTTTGGCATGCAGGGCGTTTTGATAATGCTTCTTTATTCGGTAATCATAGGAAATAAATTGGTGGCAAGTGAAATTGACAGAGGCACAATGAGTTTTATACTAAACACCCCACCAACACGCAAACAGCTGATTTTTTCAAAGGCATTATTCTACATAGTGTCAATACTAGCAATAATAGTACTTATGGGAGTTTTTGGAACTATAATTTGTTCGGTTGTGGGAGCTGATATGGACTACGGAAAACTTTGGACTTTGGCGCTTGGTTTATTCTTGCTCACCTTTGCAATAAGCGGGATTTGTTTTGCAGCAAGCTGTTGGTTCAATAAAAGTAGCCACTCACTAATGGTTGGAGCAGGATTGCCCGTTGCATTTTGGCTTTGCAATATGTTTAAAGAAATACCAAATTTGGAATTCCTTAAATACATTTCAATAAACACACTGTTTGATACATCGGCAGTAATTTCCGGTTCTGGGTTTATTATACAATTTGTTGCACTCTTCGTGATAGGGGTCGCACTTTATGCCGTGGGCATTTTGAAGTTCCTTAAAAAGGATTTACCATTATAGGAGTAAAACTATGAACAAAGACGAATCATACGAAGAAATTGTAATCAAACTAAAAAAACTGATTAGAAAAATCGAACAAAAACAGGCAGACATGGATGACTGCCAAATAACATCAGCCCAAGCGCGCATAATATTTCCGATAATCAAAAATGGTAAAGGGTACTCAATGTCTGAACTCACCGAAATTGCAGGTGTAGATAAAGCACTCGTTTCGAGGGCAATTTCAGATTTGGAAACAAAGGAAATAGTTGAACGTGACAAAAAGTCTGATAGTAACGAACGAAACTACAAAATTAACCTAACGCCCAAAGGCAATAAAATTTTTTCGGAAAGGCTAGATAAATATCGTGCCGAATTTGAAAGATGGCGAAGTAAATTTACATTCGAGCAATTGAGAACATTCCGAGATGTTTTGGACATGCTGACAGAAGATGAAATCTAAATGGGAAGGCTTATACAAAACTACTTATCAAAAACTAACTAACCTAAAGCAAAAAAAAACACCGGCAATCGGTGTTTTTTTCTGATGGAGCGGAAGACGAGACTCGAACTCGCGACCCTCGCCTTGGCAAGGCGATGCTCTACCACTGAGCCACTTCCGCATATTTGGGGGTGGGGGGCACCCCCAATCTTTTGCGTTTAAGAAAAGTTAGGGAGGGAATTTTAACTTTTCTTCTGTAAGTTTGAAAACGCTTAAGCATTTCCAAATGGTGGGAACAATAGGGCTCGAACCTATGACCCTCTGCTTGTAAGGCAGATGCTCTCCCAACTGAGCTATGCTCCCATAGGGATGATATTAATATATCAAAAATCCGCAGATAAGTCAACATTTTTTTGAGGGTTTTCAATACTTTTAAAAACTGACAAAATAACTAAGTTACTGTCTTGACTTGACTTTATAATAAAAAAAAGTTAGACTAAAAGAACTTATATTAAAAAGCCTAAGGAGAGAAAATGGATAAAACCGATATTGAAATTGCAAATAGTATTGAAAAAATAAGAATAGAAAAAATCGCAAAAAAGCTTGGAATCGCTCAGGGGGAGCTCATAAAATATGGTGAATATAAAGCCAAAGTAATAACTAAACCCGGGGCGCTACGCGGAAAGCTGGTTTTGGTCACTGCCATAAACCCCACCAGCGCCGGCATTGGAAAAACAACGGTGTCAATAGGCCTTGCGGACGCTCTAAACCGCATGAAACATAAAACCGTTCTTGCGCTGAGGGAGCCTTCGTTGGGCCCGGTATTTGGCATTAAGGGCGGCGCTACGGGCGGAGGATACGCTCAAATTGTTCCTATGGAAGATATAAACCTGCACTTTAACGGCGACTTTCATGCTTTTACTTGTGCAAATAACTTGCTTTGCAGTCTTATTGACAATCATATCTTTCAGGGAAATCAGCTCAATATTGACCCAAACAAAATATTGTTTCACCGCTGCCTTGACTTAAACGACAGAGCGCTGCGACGAATAATTTGTTCAAACGGCGACGAAAATGCACGGCCTGACAGTTTTAGTATTACTGCTGCCAGCGAAATTATGGCCATAATGTGCCTCAGCGAAAATCTCACTGAACTTAAAGAAAGGCTTAGCAGTATTATTGTAGCGCTAACCCGTGACGGCAAGCCCGTTTTCGCAAGAGACTTAAATTCCGAAAATGCTATGGCAATACTTTTGAAGGACGCGATTTATCCAAACCTTGTTCAAACTCTTGAGGGAACTCCTGCGCTGGTGCATTGCGGCCCGTTTGCCAACATCGCTCACGGTTGTAACAGCATAACCGCCACAAAGCTGGGGCTGAGTCTTGGTGACTTTGTCATAACCGAAGCAGGCTTTGGGGCAGATTTGGGGGCGGAGAAATTTTTTGACCTGAAATGCCGCGTGGGAAAGCTTAGACCAGATGCGGTGGTGCTGGTTTGCACAGTAAGAGCCCTAAAACTTCATGGCGGAGTTGTTGAGAGCGAGCTAACAAAAGAAAATGTGCGGGCAGTAAAGTTGGGGCTAAGCAATTTGACGGCTCATATAAAAACAATCAAAGAAGTATTTAAGCTGCCGCTTGTTGTGACAATAAATAAATACGAAACCGACACAAACAGTGAAGTAAACACCATTAAGCGTGCTGTGACCAAGCTTGGCGTGCCGTGCGCTGTAAACGATGTATTTAAGCTTGGTGGCAGGGGCGGAAAACTGCTTGCAAAAGAAGTATTAAGTCTTTGTGAAAAGGGTGGCAGCTTTGAATTTGCCTATGACCTTAATCAAACCATAGAACAAAAAATTGAAAGTATCGCCCAAAAAGTATATGGTGCCAAAGGCGTGATATTTGAACAAAAAGCAAAAGAAGCCGTAAAAACTATAAACAAGCTCGGTTTTGATAAGCTGCCTGTGATTATTGCAAAAACGCAGTATAGCCTAAGCGACAATCCAAAGTTGCTGGGGGCTCCAAAAAATTTTGAAATTACTATAAGAGATATCGAAATCAGAGCAGGAGCGGGCTTTCTGGTGGCGATTGCGGGAAGTATTATGCTTATGCCCGGGCTGTCAAAAACACCGGCTGCAATAAACATGACAATCGACGAAAATGCTAACATAAAAGGATTATTTTAAGGAGGAAGTTATGAAATATAAAATCAAAAACAAACAAAATAATTCGGCACACTGTCTTGTGTGCGGTCTAAAAAATCAATTTTCACTAAGAACAAAGTTTTATGAAATTGATAATAAAGTTCTGGTAGGGGTCACTCAAGGGCTCAATGAGCATCAAAGCTACCCGGGCAGGATGCATGGCGGAATAATATCGGCACTTTTAGATGAAACCATCGGCAGGGCAGTTCAGATAGGTGCTCCTGACCTGTGGGGAGTTACGGGTGAGCTTAATATAAGATTTAAAAAGCCCGTGCCACTAAGTGAACCCCTTAAAATCGTAGGTAAAATCACCAAAGACAGCAGCCGTACCTTTGAAGGGGCGGGCTTTATTGAGGACATTGAAGGTAACATTCTGGCCGCAGGCACCGCAACTTATATAAAAATGAATGCTGACAAAATAAGTCAGGATGCACTTGACGCAGACAATTGGTTTTTGGAAAAATCTCCAATGCCTAATGATATTGAAATAAAAAACCTTGCATATTTTGATACATTGATATAAATTTTTATGACATCTATCCAATCACTGCCGGCAGGAACTGCCGGCTGCCAAAATACCGCAGCAATGTTTGTGGTATTTTTTTTATGCACTTGCAAAAACTAAGGGTATGGAAAATTTCAGACATTTTCTTCATGCCAACCAAAGCATAATTATAACCCTCATCATAGTGGCCGTTGTTGTTACAATTTTGTTTTTACCGTTTAGAATAAAAGCCATTTCGGGTTATGATATTTTGGGCAACTGCGGATATATCATGCTCTATATCTGGGGCCTAAAAATCTTCAGCGCTGAGCTCGGGCTAACCCTTAGCGGTATTAACATTAAAACCCACAAAAAGAAACTGTCACAAAAATTTAAGAACTTTGGTGCAAACGGGTTTGTGGATATTTTCATAATAAAAATACTGAGGGTGCTCAAACTTCACAGGCTGGATTTTTATGCCAATGTCGGCCTAAAGGACGCCGCAAAAACTGTTATGCTTTGCAGCTGTTTGAATATCCCGATGGGCATCATAACCAGCCAGATTATAAACTATAAACCATCAGCACGCATTTTAAGTGTAGTTTACCCCGATTTCTGTGCCAACACCTTAAAATTCGCTTTGCACTTTAAGCTGCACATAACTCTGTTTGATATACTGCTAGGCGCAGCTGTAGCATTACTCAAAACTTTTAAAAGGAGAACAAAATGGAGCGAGAACAAAATTTAGACGAGGTACTTCAGACTACACTCAGCAGACTTCAGAGTATGGTAGACGTAAACTATACCGTAGGAAGCGCCATAAAAAATGAATACGGCGACACCATTGTGCCCATCTGTAAAATGACGGTGGCCTTTGTGCACGGCGGAGGTGAATACGGTGTAAAAAAGAGCCTGCGCAACAAGCGAAACACAGGCTATCCGTTTGCGGGAGGAACAGGCGCGGGCTGCACGGTTGACCCTGTAGGCTTTTTGGTGGTGTCAAAAACAGGTGTCACCTTTATAAATACCAACGCCGACAATACTATTAATAAATTTTTGGATGTAGCCGCCAAATTCCTCAGCAATCTAAAAAAGTGAGGGGTGTAACATGACAAAAAAGCTTATACTGTTCAGCATTTTAACTTTGGCACTGTTTTTAGGTGTTTTGGGCCTAAATTTAGGTTTTAATAACACTGCGGCTGGGTGGTCGGAGACTCCGACCGCATGGTCAAGCGCCAAATCTATGGTGGTTTTGAGCGCGGACGACGGAAAAATGCTTTATAGCAAAAACGAAAATGAAAAACTGGCCATGGCAAGCACTACAAAAATTGCCACCTGCATTACGGTCATTGAAAACTGTGACAACCTTGACAAGCTCGTGGATACGCCCAAAGAAGCTACGCTAACCGAAGGCACTTCAATATATCTTAAAGAAACCGAAAAGCTTAGCATAAGGCAGCTGCTTTATGGACTTATGCTGCAGTCGGGCAACGATGCTGCTGTTGCACTTGCTATATCTGTAGGCGGTAGCGTTGAAGGCTTTGCTTCTCTTATGAATGATATGGCAAAGCGGGCAGGGGCCGAAAATACACATTTTGTCAACCCTCACGGGCTGGACCACAAAGACCATTATACAACAGCGCTGGACCTGGGAAAAATCACGGCTCAGGCTTTGAAGAACAAGGATTTTGCCGAAATCGTTTCAACAAAAAAATATAAGATAGAAAAGACCGAACACAACAACGAACGCTATCTTGGCAACAAAAATAAGCTATTAAACAGCCTTGAAGGCTGCGTAGGTGTTAAAACGGGGTTTACTTCAAAGGCGGGCAGATGTCTTGTTTCGGCTTGCAAGCGAGGTGATATGACGGTGGTGTGCGTGGTTCTTAACTGCGGACCTATGTTTGAAGAAAGTGCTACGCTGCTGGGTCAGAGCTTTGAAGAATATACTTACGTAAACATTTTGGATGATCACACCATTGTGGGTGAGGTTATGGTTGAAAACGGAGAAAAATCCGCCGCCAAGGTTTATAACAAAGAAGGCTTCGGAGCAGTTTTAAAAAAAGAGGATGCCGAAAACATTAACGTAGAGTATGATTTTGAAAAAACTCTTGAGGCACCCATAAAAAAAGATCAGATTGTTGGAGAATATAAAGTTTTTGTGAACAAAGACTTGCAATTTTGCTCAAAGTTGTATATTATGGAGGAGGTAGATAATCTCGATATTACCGACAAACTAAAAAATATAATAGAAAAATGGAACTGAACAAATGAGAATTAACAAATTTCTGGCTTCGTGCGGAGTGTCCTCCAGACGAAAAGCCGAAGAATTTATAAAACTTGGCAAAGTAACTCTTAACGGCAAGGTTATAACAGACCTTGCCACTATTGTTGACGAAACAAAAGACACGGTCAGTTTGAACGGCGAGATTTTGAAGTTGCCTGAGCAGTTTGAATATTATATGCTCAACAAGCCCAAGGGCTATGTCTGCACTGTAGCCGATGAGCACGGCAGAAAGACTGTTATGGACCTTATAAAAATAAAGACGCGTGTATTCCCTGTGGGCAGGCTGGACTATGACAGCGAAGGCATGCTGATTCTCACCAATGACGGAGAACTGACATATAAGCTCACACACCCCAGCAACGAGGTTGAAAAGAAATATATGGTCAAGATTGAGGGCACGATTTCAGAAAGTGAAATGGCAGTCTTGAGAGCAGGTGTTGTAATTGACGGAGAGAAATTTTCAAGGTGCCGGGCAAAGGTGACGAAAGTTAAAAATAATCTCACCAAGCTCGAAATGGTTTTGCATGAAGGTAAAAACCGTGAAATCAGGCGTATGATGGAAGCTATCGGAAAGACAGTAGTGCTGCTCAACCGCGTGCAAATAGGAAAGCTAAAGCTCGGCGGCATCAGCCGCGGTGAATATAGGGCCCTTAAACCATGGGAAGTGGAGATGCTGCTTCACTAATGATTATTAACAACACTGCAACATATCACTTTACCAGAGTTTCGGCGACTTTGTCGCCTGCAGAATCGTTCAGTGATATTTTAGTGCTACCGTAAGAAAAAAGATAAATTATGTAATCTGCAGAAGCGTTAAGCAACATTATGGAAAAAAAAGAAGGGGCGGATATTTTATTGATAAAATAAAGAAAACTCCTCTTTTTTATTTGTAATAAAAGCTCTATTTGTTGTATAATGTAACTAAGTTAGCCGACAGAATAGCGGTTTTTTGAATTTATTTGATTTTTGCCTGACGGTTAATTGGAGGGGAAAAATATGTATCAAATTGTTATAGACGGACCCAGCGGCAGCGGAAAGACTACAATAGCCAGAAAGGTGTCCGAGATTTTAGGAGTGTTATTTTTTGACTCTGATATACTCAAAACCGCCATTGCTGTATGCAGCCTCAAAAAGGGCGTTAATCCAACCGACGAGAAGGGCATAAAAGATATGATAAAGCGCAATAAGTTTGAGTTGCTGTTAAATCATCAAAACAGTATATCGGTGTCGCTTAACGGTGAGACCATTCAGCCTGAACAGCTCAAAAACAAGCTGGTAGCGGCAAACCAATATAATATCTCAAAGCTCAAATGCGTTGAAGAATATATACTAGCAACCGAAACAGAGCTAAGCCGTATGAAAACAATTATTATAGCAAGCATGAACGCAACAAAACTGTTTACAAACGCTAATTTCAAGTTTTTTCTGACAAGCGACTCAACCACCAGAGCGCGCCGTAAGCTTGATGAGCTTCATGGCCGCGGAATTTATAATATATCCTATGACCAGATGCTGGATGAGATTATCAACAGCGACAAGTATATGTTTAACGGCGAGGCCTCCGGCGTTGAAATAAACAAAGACGCCAAGGTAATTGACACCACTTTAAAAACACAGATAGAAGTAGCAAACGAAATTGTAGATTTTATAAGGAAAAATTCATGAAGAAACTTTTTTATTGGTTTATGTTTATTATTCTTTATCTTCCGCTTCGCATAATTTTTCCGGTAAAAATTGTAGGGCGAAAAAAAGGCAAGTTTAAAGGCAGGAAAATTTATATTTCAAATCATCTGCATGCGATGGACCCTTTTATGATGGTCATCCTGTTTGGTATTCGGGCACGTCCGCTTGCAAAAAAAGAATTATTTAAAACTAAATTTGGAGCCGCTCTCATGAACGGCTTAGGTATCATCAGCATAAACCGCGGTCAGGCCGACATTTCTGCTACCAAAAAAGTTTTGGAAGCCCTAAAGCGCGGTGAGTCGCTTGTGATATTCCCTGAAGGCACGCGAAACCGCATGAATGTTGAAGATCAGCTTGAAATCAAAAACGGAGCAGGAATGTTTGCCATAAAAACAAAGACGCCTATGGTTCCTTGTTGCTTTTTAAACCGCCTAAAGCCTTTCAGACCCACAAAGTTTATTGTAGGAAATCCTTATGAGCTCAGTGAGTTTTATGACCAAAAACTCAGTGCCGAAATATTAGACAAAGCAGGAGAGCAGATAGGCAGGAGCATAACTCAGGTGAGAGAAGAATATAAAGCCCTTATTTATGAAAAGAAAAACAAAAAGTAATATAAATAACAAATCTTAATAAGAGGAAAAAAACAATTTTAAGGTATTCACGAAAAATTGTTTTTTCTTTTTTTCTTTTTGTGATATAATTTCACAATAATCATTACTAAAGGAGGCTGCTATGTCAAATAATGAGGTATACCGTAAAGGTGAATATTATGTTGAAAATCTTGTCATAAGTGTATATAAACGCGAGAACATGGCCTATTGTATCCGCTCAACCAAAGACCTGAATTTTAAGGAGCACAGAGATACGCTTTATGAGTGCAAGGAAAGAATAAAGGAGTTGTTAAATAATGGTGAGTCTAGATAAATTTGATGTAGAAAGTATAAATCAGACTTTTATGAGTTATAAAAGCGGGCAGATGATTGATGCCACGCTGGTTTCGTTCTTGGGCGACGGAGCGGTTGTTAATATCGGCGGAAAAAAAGACGGGTTTATTAAAAACTCAGAGCTTGAAAACAAAGCTCTTGAAAAAACAAAGGCGGGGGACAGCTTTCAGGTTGTAATAATTTCAACCAAAGACGAAAGCGGAATGATTATTGTGTCAAAAGCCAAGGCTGACGCTATTGTTACAGGCAACGCTCTTTTGGGTGAACTTAAGGTGGGGGACACAACAAAATTTATTATAACCGATGAAACTAAAAATGGGCTTATTAGTGCTCTGGGAAGTTTTAGGGTGTTCATACCATACAGCCAGATAAGCAACAGACGCATTGACAGCCTCAAAAATTATATCAACAAACAAGTGGATGCCGCAATCCTTGAAATTGATATGGCAAATAACAGTATTATTGCTTCAATAAAAGCAATAGAAGAAAAAGAGCTTCAGACCAAGGAAACAGCCTTCTGGAACGCTATCTTTGAAAATAAGGTAGTTTCAGGCAAGGTTGTGAGATTTGCTGAATTCGGTGCCTTTATTGACGTTGACGGCGTAGACTGTCTGGTTCACAACAGCGAAGCGTCTTATGACCACAGCAAGAAGGCAAGTGATGTGCTGGAGCTGAGTAAGGAATATCAATTTAGAGTAATTAAAGTTGACAGAGTCGGAAAAAAGGTTTCACTAAGCATCAAAGCTCTTGAGCCCAATCCTATGGAAGCCAAAATAAAGAAAGTTAAGGTAGGGGATGTTGTAGAAGGCAAGGTTGAACGCATTTTGCCGTTTGGCGCAGTCATCAGCTTTGGTGAAGGCCTCGAAGGCCTGCTACATGTCAAAGAAGCCTCGCACTATTATGTAAAAAATGTTTATGAGGTAGCAAAGGTAGGTCAAACCCTGACGCTAAAAATTATTTCGATTGAACCCGAAACTTTTAAGATTGGCCTCAGCCTCAAAGCTCTTCAGGAAGAACCCGAAGTGCTCAAGTTTCAAAACGCAGGTGCAGGTGTTGAGACCAACACAAAAATCAATAACGATATTGATACAGACGATAATTCAGGCCCCGGCTCAGCTGAAAAAATTACTCCGCTTACTGATGGCAGTGCTGATTAATTTATTTGTCATTATTGGGATAAAACCCAATATGCTGCTGTGGCTCAGTCGGTAGAGCAACTGATTCGTAATCAGTAGGTCGGCGGTTCGATTCCGCCCAGCAGCTCCAAATAACTTAAACTCTTAAATCTTTTTTAGGTAAACATTTTGACATTCTTCAAGTTTAATTCTTGTTGTAAGTCAGATATCAATCTAATACAATACGCAAAATCAAAATTTATATTCAAAAAACCTTTAGATACGCAAGTCTAAATGGAAACAAAAAACAGACCAAATATGCAACATACGTTGCAGATTGTTTTGTGTGTGCCTAAAAAACTTAAAAGAGAAATAAACTTGACTTTTTAAATGCTTTTAGAATATACTTAAGTCATGAATAATAAAATCAATAATTCAGTATGGATTTCGCAGGAATACCTTGCTTGCCCCATGCTCGCAACCTTAGCAAATAATTCATCGTTTATTCCTTTGCAGGAATATCTTGGTGAATCATACTCGGTAATGCTTTTTGTGGTTGAAAATACAACTGCAAATTTTATGGTAAGACAAGATGAAATGCGTGCCATTGGCCAAAGAATGATTGATATGCTAATGTGCCCGCAATATGCACTTGCATATAACACTGACATGGGAAAAAACCAAAAAAAAGCAATGAATATGGCAAGCGAAATATTAGAAAATAAATACTCATTTGAAGATGCAATTCAAACTTTTGAAAAGTTTTCAGAGGTTTATGTATCATATTTTAAATTCGGATGCTTTTCAGAAGCGGTTGGTATGCAAGCTGAGCATCTTTTAACAAACTATGTTAAAGACCCAAATAAGCTTGCCGCTTTACTTACCCCCCCCCCTGAACAAAACGCATATATCATAGACATTTTAAAAAGCCTGCGTGATTGCAAAGCGGGAAAAATCACACCGGAGCAGCACGCAAAAAAATATTTTTGGTGTGAAAATAATTATCTTGAAACGAAATGCCTAACAGCAGGTGACATAGAAAATGAAATTAAAAAACATACTTTAAGTTATTATGATAATTTAATTAAAACATCAACAGACCAAAAGCAAAAGCTCTTAAAACAAAAAGACGAAATTTTACCTACTTTGTCAAATTACTATCAAAACATTGTAAAAATTGCAACAGAAATCGGAGTAAAGCTTATTGACGAGCGAAAGACAGTTATGCAATATTGCTGTGCTGCTTTTGACAAGCTACTCGGAATTGTTGCAGAACATACAAATACGCCAATGGCTGATATTCGACTACTTACAGCACAAGAATTAAGATATTTTACGGAGCACTTAAATACATATAAGGAGCGTTTTTCTGAAAGGCGAAAAATGTTTCTTACTTTTCAATCTAAGTTTCCTATTCTTGATGAGATTATAGAAAGAACAGACAAAATTATGCCAATGGAAGAAGCTTTTATGGCAGAGGGTGAAGTTGCTGAAAAAGCACTGCAGCAATTAAATGCCAAACTAAATATATTTTTGGACGACAATGAGACAGATAATAAGCTGCAAGGTATTGTCGCATATAAAAAAGAGAATGAAATTATCGGTATTGCATGTGTAATTAAAAATCCCAAAAAAGAAACACTGAGTGCGGGAGAAATTTTAGTAGCAGCACATACTACGCCGGACTACCTCAATGCAATGAACAAGGCAACCGCAATTATCGTAGATTGGGGCGGACAAACAAGTCATGCCGCAATTATTTCAAGGGAATTAAAGAAGCCATGTGTAATCGGCACAAATTATGCATCAAATGTTTTACAAACCGGACAAAAAATTAAAATTAACTTTACAGACGGAACAATAGAGGTAATAAAATGAATGTTGAACAGTTAGGCGGAAAGGGTTATCAATTATCAATGCTTTCAAAAATATGTGATGTGCCTCCATTTTTTGTAATAGACGGCACTGAAACTAAAGAGCAAATACTTGCAAAATTTGACGCTTTGAACTGCGAGTTGGTTTCAGTCCGCAGTTCGGCAACAGTTGAGGATAGTAATATCGCAAGCTTTGCCGGAATGTTTGAAACGGAATTAAATATCAACCGAGAAAGTCTTTTGAGTGCAACTGAAAAAATCTTTCAATCAGTGAACAGCGCGCGAGTAAAAGAGTATTGTAAATTAAATAATATAGATTATACATCAATAAAAATGCGCGTCGTTATTCAAAAAATGGTGCAAAGCCGCGTTTCGGGTGTTTGTTTTACGAAGGATACAAACGAAGACTTGATTGTTGAAGCATGCTGGGGGTTGGGTGAGAGTCTTGTGAGCGGCGTCATAACGCCGGATACGTTTATTGTAAAACGCAGTACTCTTGAATTAAAAAATAAAATAATCGGCTATCAAAAAACAATGATTACATCAAAGGGTACAGAGCGTGTCCCAGCTTTTTTAGCAAACGCTCAAAAACTGTCTAACGATGAACTAATGTGGCTTGTAAATGCTTGCCTTAATATAGAAAAGAAAATCGGTTATAACTCTGCTGACATAGAATGGGCATATGAGAATGAAAAGCTTTACATTTTGCAGGCACGGCCTTATGTTGCTGTAAATTAAAATGATACGAAAAAGAGATATCATTGACAACAGAGTGGAAAGTATAGGAGGAGTAAAGTATGGCAAAAGAAAACCTGATTGATATGGTTATTCCCGAAGCGGCAGGCGAAAAGATTCTGAAGGAAGGCATAATGGTTGCGTCCAATTTATATTACAAGCCATATCTAAAATATTCATATAAGTATGTTTTGACCGAAAAGGGCGTATGGATGAGAAACCCCAAAGTGTTGTTTATAAAACCAAAAACTTCTTATATATCTTATAATGACCTTGATTGCTTTGCGCTGGGCAAATATAACAACAATGACTGTTGTATATTCTTTCCTAAAAAAGGCAAGCCCGGAAACAGAATATTTTTTGATGACTTTGACGGTGCCGTAAAAATTTTTGATATGTTTATAGCCAGAAAAACAGACTGAACACAGGGTCGTGACGCCCGACCGCTCAGACGCTGTTTTTTTGTTCTCTTTTTTAGACAGTTTTGGTTTTTTGTGGTATAATAAGTACAAAAAAAAGGAGAATTAGAAATGTCGGAGGTCATCGGAAAGAAAAGCAAAAAATTGATAGGTTGGTTTTTGGGAGGCGGTATAATTTTAATATTTTTTGGAATACTGCCATTTTTAATCCTTTTGTTTATATTGGGGAGTGATTTTTTGTTTCAAGAAGACATGATATGGATTGCACCTTTAGGAGGAGGAATGCCTTTAATTATTGCAGGTTTGATAGGTATTTTTCTGGGACTGCGAGTGTTGTGTTTGCCAAACGATTTAATTAAAATGGACAGCCATAACCTGTATCTAAACAAAAAAGAACTTCCGTTCAGAGAAATTCTGGAGGTTACATCGCACAGAACATTGGGCAGAACAAATGCATCAGGAAATATAATTATCCGCACAAAAACCAGCTTATATAAGCAAACCTTTGTGGAAGATACATATAAAGTGACCGATAAAATCAGCGAACGAATAAAAGAAGAAGAAAGGTGGAGGTAAATATGAATTTATTACAAAATAACGAAACTGACAAACACACAGGGACGAGGGACTTATTACGTAGTAACAAGACTGACGGACTTTCAGAGACGCAGGACCTATACGAAGCGATTTTTATAAGGCGGTCAGTGCGCAAATATAATCAAACGGCATTGGACGAAAAAACCTTGGCTGATATAAAAAACTTTCTTAACAACACCAAACAAATCGGCGGCTGTGAGGCGTGCTTTGAGTTTGTTGAAAGCGGCACTGTAGGGAACGGGAAAGCTCCGCATTATATTTTGGCTTATTGCAAAAACGAAGCGGCGGAGTATATAAATGTGGGATACACGCTGCAAAATGTTGATTTATATTTGCAATCCAAGGGTCTTGGCAGCGTGTGGCTTGGTATGGCAAAGCCCAAAGATACGGGTAAGCGTGAGGATTATTGCATTATGCTGGCTTTTGGAAAAACAAATGTACCTCCGCGAAAGGGTGCAGGGGATTTTAAACGGCTTAAGGTAAGTGAAATTAGCAACGAAAACAACGCGGTTGCTGAAGCAGCCAGACTTGCGCCTTCTGCCATGAACACTCAGCCATATAAGCTAAATTTTGAAAGCGGAAAAATCACGGTTGAATATTTTGGCAGAGGAATTATGAAAGCTATCATCAAAAAAAGAATGGGCAAAATCGACATGGGAATTGTTATGCGACACATTCAGGTAGCTCTTGAAAACCAAGGCAAAGCCGTAACGAATATTAATATAAAAAAAGAAAGTAAAAAGCTTTATGTTGAGATTTTATATACATGATGGGAGCTTTGACTTATAAAACTAGCCAGCGGGGGCATCCCCGCAAAGGAGAAATACATGATAAAATTTGCAGTATTCGCTTCTGGCGGGGGAACAGACTTTCAGAGTATTATTGATGCAAAAGCTGCAGGAATTATATCTCACGGCCAGATTGCGGCTCTTATTTCAAACAAAGCTGACGCAGGAGTGCTTGAGCGAGCTCGAAAGGCAGATATTTCTGCCTTTTATGTTGACCATACAATTTCGCAAGAAAACACCGACGCCGAAATTTTAAAAATTCTGAAGCAAACCGATGCACAGTTTGTTTTTTTGGCCGGATATTTAAAAAAGATAAGTCCGGCAATTTTGGATGCTGTGCCGGTTTACAACATTCATCCAGCAATTGACCTTAAGCGCTTCGGCGGAAAAGGAATGTATGGGCTAAACGTGCACACGGCTGTTATTGCTGCAGGTGAAAAATTTACGGGTGCTACCATTCACAGCGTAAACGAAATATATGACGACGGAAAAATTTTGATGCAAACGCCCAAGGTGCCGGTACTGTCAACAGATACTCCGGAAACCTTGCAGCAGCGGGTGCTGGCTGAGGAGCACAAACTTATTCCGCAGTTTATAGACATTCTCACAAGAGAAATGGATCAAAAACAGCAACCGAACAACAAAAATATTTAAAGATAACAAAAGACATAGGAGTTTTGGTTTCAACCGACCCCGTTGCAATAGATACAGCGATACTTGACTTATTTGATAAAGAAAACAAAAAAATGTTTGAAGCGAGGCGGAAAACACTAAACTATGCTGAGAGCATAAGACTTGGAACAACAAAATATAACCTAAAAACTTTATAATGACGGGAGGCGGATATGAAAGACGAAAAACCAATATTGAATAATCCTGATATTTACCCGACAAATGAGGTTCTGGCACAGACACTCGGCACAAGTTTTGATGCTTATATCGAATTCACCGACAGATTGCCGCAGCTTAATATTGAACCCGAATGGAGGTATTATAACGACGGCAAATATTGGTTGTCAAAAGGGCTTTATAAAAACAAAACCATATTCTGGCTGTCGATTTGGGAGGGCGGATACTTTAAAATAACATTTTATTTTAACAAAAAAACCCGAGGCGGAGTTCAGAACCTAAAGATTGCAGACAGTATAAAGCAAACCCTTGCAAACGCATCACCTGTTGCAAGGCTATATCCGCTGCTGTTGTATGTGCGGAACACAACTGCACTCTACGACATATTCAAACTGATAGAATATAAAAAGAGTATAAAATGATAAATATCATAAAAGACAAAAGGATTAAAAACTTTAAAGGTTGGGAAACAAAACCATGAAAGATATCAAAAATGCTATTGAATTTTATTATGCCGCAACAGGGCTTAAGGAACTGCTAAGGCAGGGAGCTGTGCAGTGGAAGGTTAAGCGCAAGCGTCTTGAAGATGTGGCGGACCATATTTTTGGCACACAAATTCTAGCAATTGCACTAAAAAACAATCTTAATATTAACATTGATTTGGGTTATGTTTTAGAAATGCTGACTATACATGAGCTTGAAGAGTTGAAAATCGGGGACTTGACATACTTTACAGGGAAAAATATAACAAAAGAACAAAAGACACAGAGGGGCGCTGAGTTTGTATCAAATCTCTTAAGCAAGCTCACAAACAAAGAGTATTATCAAAAAATGATTGATGATTTTAACTGCGGAAACACACTAGAAGCCAAATTTGCCAAGGCATGTGACAAATTTGAAAATGTTTTGGAATTTAAAAAATATGCAGACGCAGGGCAGGTAAATTTAAGTCACGGCAGCGCCGAAATGCTTGCTGACAAAACTATACAGAAATATTTGAAAGAGGGAATTACAAGCCTGGAAGATATATGGTTTATATATCATAGCCCGAGTTTTGAAAGCTTTGGCCTTACTCGTGAAGTTTGGAAAAAAACGATAAAGCCTATTGACACAAAAGGGAAATAAGCCTATCATGGGACTGTTGCGTTGTTCTAATATACTCCTCGTAAGACGATTTTCTATATTGTTGCAATAACTAAGCAATCCATTGAGCAATATGATAAACCTATGTCAAAACACAAACACCAAAAATTTGCTTGACAAACGGGCTTTTTTGTGTATAATTAGTGTACTTTAACTGTAGAAATTTAAGGAGAAATACCAATGGCTAAATGTGAAGTTTGTGGCAAAAATCACCACAGAGCAAGTCAGCTTAGTTACAGAAGCTCGCAGCTAACAAAGAGAACGCTGACTTTTCAAAAATCCAATGTGCAAAAGGTGAGTGTTGTTGAAAACGGCGCCCCCATAAAAAAGCATATTTGCACAAAATGCCTGAAAAACAAAGACATTGTAAGGGCATAATTTTTAATGCTGCAAAAACCTCAGGCGCAAGCCTGTTTTTTTGTTGTATTTCTTAAACTATGGGATTGCCGCGTCACGTCGTTCCTCGCAATGACAAAAATAATTATTTTGCAATACTGCTACCGGAGTTGTGGGCTCACAATGACAGAGAATGTTATTGCATATTGACAAGCATATTAAGGTATGATATCATTAAGAGACGATTTTGGAGGTTTATATGTTTCTTAAAAGTAAACAGATTATTGTTATAGACGGTTCTGACGGTGCCGGCAAAGAGACGGTGTCAAGAGGGCTTGAGGCTTATCTTAATCACATCGGCATAAGTGCCAAGCGGTTTTCATTTCCGATGTATGACACACCTGAAGGGCACGAAATTGCGGTTTTGCTTGGCAAAACCGATATTGATGCTTATGCTGAGAATAAAATAAAAAACGCTCAAAACTTAAATGAATGGGGTCAAGAATATCCAAGACTGCCCGAAAGCTTCTTGGAAGAATATTGGAAAACTGCCGCAAAAATTTATGCGGATGAACGTGCGGCCAATATCGGAAAGATTTTAGACTGCCCGGCACAGGTAATCATTTGTGACAGATACACTTTCAGCAACATGGCATATCAATCGGCAAAACATTATCTTAAAGCACAAACACGCGGAACTCAACTCAGCACAACCGAAGACCTTGAATGGGCTGATGACATTATGAAAAAGCATGCTTCATGGATTGCAGACCTTGAATATAACAAGCTTTCAATACCCGAGCCAAATAAAACTATATTTTTATACCGTCCGCACGATGACGCGATGAAGCGTGTAAAAGAGCGCGGTGAAAAGGTAGACGTTCACGAAGCCAACAAAAACTATCAATTATTTGTTGAGCGCACCTATAAAATACTCGCAGAAAGTCTGGGAGCCACAAAAGTAGACACACTTGATGAAGAAGGTGAAACGCGAAGCAGAGCAAGCATATTTGCCGAGGTAGCGGTGAATGTTTTGGAGCATTTAGGTCAGCCTATAGAGCATTATTCCGATTTAACAGAGACCATTAATGATGCTCATGATTTCGCAAAAGATTTCTATGCTCAACTTGAACAAAATTAAAACAAATCAAAACTATAAGGTTAGAAGCTAAACATTTTGGGGTATTTACTTCAAAATGTTTTTTGTTTTTTTGCATTTGTGGTAAACTATATTAATAATAAAAAGGTTTCATCGCGTCAAAGATAGGCAGCAGGTGACAATGTCGGCGAAAAGAGTGTATATAGACCTACACGACTGAGCCGACTTGACAAACGCAGCCCAGATATGACGATGAGGAAAGCTTTTGAGAGGAGAATTTTATGACACAAACCAACAAAGTAGCACTTATTACAGGCGGAGCAAAGGGTATAGGCAAGGCCATAACACTTAAGCTTGCAAGCCTGGGTTATGATGTAATTATAAACTTTTACACCAGCAAAAAGCCTGCTGAGGACCTTCAGAAGTATATTGAGAGCAACTTTAAGGTAAAGGCTCAAATTTTGTGTGCAGACATTAAGGATGAGGCGCAAATTAAAACTATGATAGGGGAAGCAATTTTGGAATTCGGTAAAATTGACGTGCTGGTCAATAATGCCGCAATCGCTATCGATAAGCCATTTTTAGAGCATACTGCAGAGGATTTTAACAAAACACTCCAGACTAATCTGGTGGGGGCGTTTTTAGTCACAAAATATGCAGCGCCGTATATGTTAAAAAATAAGTACGGAAAAATAATTAATATTTCTTCAAATAATGCATGTGGGTTTAATGACCCTGTCAGCGTAGATTATGACTGCAGCAAGGCAGGGCTAAATATTCTGACCAAAAACATGGCAAGAGAGTTTGCTCCTTTTGTCAACGTTAACGCAATTGCTCCCGGCTGGATAGATACCGATATGAACAGCGGATTTCCTCCTGAATTTTGGGAGATGGAAAAAAAACGCATATCAAAAAGCAGAATAGGTAAGCCCGAGGACGTAGCAGGTTTAGTGGCCTTTTTGATAAGCAATGAGGCAGAGTATATTAACGGGGAAATAGTTGCAATTGACGGAGGCATGTTTTAAAAAACAAAACTTTTACTTCTTTCAAAAAGATGGATTTTATATTATAGTCTTGTAAACCCATATTTGATATGAGAAAACGGCAACAGGCATGAATGTTTGTGAGGGCTTGTATAGAGAAAATACACAACCGAACAAACTTCATGCACGCAGCCGTTTTATCGCTCAAAGAGGGGTTTACAAGATGTACCATGCGTCTACGTTGGTTAACTTCGTTCCCCCTCCAAGGTCAACTGTTATTGTTTTGCCGTCGCGGTTGATGGTGTAGGTATAACCGGCAATACTTATGTGACTGCCAACGCAGTGTACCCGACTGCCGGTGTTATAACCTTCGGAAAGCGGATGCATATAAAGCCCATATTGCCGCAAAAATGCTGCACCGCCATTGTAATAATCTCTGAAACCAATCTGGTCTTTGGCGTCAACCAATACCTCCAGCTCTTTGGTGATAGGCGCTATTACATCCACAGGCATTATTGTTGATTTGTGCCGCAAAATTATTCTGACAACATTACTGTTTGTAAATACTTCGCTTTCAAGGCGCATCATTGTGCTTGGCAGGTCAACCACTGAAACTTTTGAATAATCAAAAGCTCCGCTTGCAACCACCGAAACATTTTTGGCGTAGTTTGCCGGCAACACTGTCATATTAACAGGCACCTTTACTAGCGTAGTAACAGTGCTGTTTTTTTGATATAAAATGCCGTTTAAAACAAAAACATTATCGCTTTGCTGCGCCGAAAGCTCGTCAAGCCTGGGCATAAGCCTAAGTGCCCCCGTATCAAACAGTGATACTGCCGGTATATTAAGCAGTTTTGTAACCTGTGAATTCTCAAATGCCCCGACACCAAAAAGAAACTGTTCATATTCACCCAAAAACTGCACGGTGTGGGTAATAGTATTATTCTTTAGAGCCTGTGTCAAAACCCCACAAACAGGCGTATTATTTATGACGGACTGCACCATAACAGTCTCCTTTGTAGCACCGGCCACAAACATACCGCCGTATCTCGGTCTATAAATCACGCCATCCTGCCTGACCTCGCCGCTGTTGCTGTCTCCTTGCTGCTGACCAAGATGCAAAAAGGGGAGTGTCACCGCACAAACTATCACTGCCAAAACTACAGCCCCGATAACCCATTTTTTTGTAAATTTAGTCATTTTTCTCATGTTATAAGGTATGAGAGCACTGCTGCGGATATACCACATAAAGTTTTTAGCATAAAAAAACAATCCGCCAGCAGCTGCAATAAAATGGGATTTTTTATAATCTAGGAATTATCGCCTCAAACCGCTTGCGGATTTGTGAAAGATAATGACGACGATTTCAAGAAAAGCACCGATAAAAATTGTTTGTGATACAAAAAAATTACGCTTTTCTTATTGACTAATCGATAATTTTATGATACATTAGACCTATCCACACGGGAGGATTGCAGAGTGGCCAAATGCAACGGTCTGTAAAATCGTCGGCTCCGCCTTCGATGGTTCGAATCCATCTCCTCCCACCAAAATTAAGTCTTGGTTTTTAGCTAAGGCTTTTTTATTTTTTAAATCATAAAATATTGAAAGCAACACAAAACAGGTGAGAATTGAAATTGCAAAGAATTTAACAAAAACCTGTTGACAATAATGCAAAGTTATTGTATCATTATCCTATCACTATGCCATCGTATTTGGAATTTTAACAACATGTGGGGCAATGACAAAATGTGAAAAGTGACAACAGCTGTCTAAGTTTCACCGGGGTGTGGCGCAGGGGTAGCGTACATGATTTGGGATCATGGGGCCGGGAGTTCAAATCTCCCCACTCCGACCAAAACTATAATCAAAATCTCATTATGAGGGCCTTTAGCTCAGTTGGTTAGAGCACCCGGCTCATAACCGGATGGTCCGGGGTTCAAGTCCCTGAAGGCCCACCATGTGTTTTAAAACACAATAAAACTTATTCAAATAAATCATTTATTTTTGGCCCGGTAGCTCAGCTGGTTAGAGTGCCGCCCTGTCACGGCGGAGGTCGAGGGTTCGAGTCCCTTCCGGGTCGCCATGCTTACTTATGCAAACACAAAGCCCTAATTAAAAAACACAAAAAATTAGGGCTCCCAAAAAGTAACTATAGAAACTTTTTGTGAAAGAGGAAACACCAAACGTAAAGGGCAAATTTGCGCAGTCAAATTGCCAAAAGCGCAGGTGTGACGCGCCTTGGTAGCTCAGTCGGTAGAGCAATGGACTGAAAATCCATGTGTCGGTGGTTCGATTCCGCCCCAAGGCACCATTTTCTTTATGCTGGCGTGGCTCAACGGTAGAGCAGCTGACTTGTAATCAGCAGGTTGAAGGTTCGATTCCTTTCGCCAGCTCCAATAAAAATGAAAGCCCTCCTTTGTGGGCTTTTTTATTGTTTTAAAGAGAAGATTTATGTTACAATTTAAATATGGTGCAGATTTAACATGCCCAAAACAGTTGATTATTTGAAAATGATAATAAGAAAAAATGCAAAAGTCTTGTATTTTGTTTTGATTATAAATGTTTAGGTGATAGAATAATATTATCGGAGGGATAGAAAATGAAAAATAATGATGACAATGACACAATAGAAATAAACGATAAAGAAAAGAAATCCGGCATTTTAGATGAGCTTAATGAGGCAGCCGAAGAGGTGGAGGAGTTTTTTAAGAAAGTGGGCAATAAACTAGCTCAAAAAAGCAACGAGATAAACCAAAACTATAGACACAACAGAGACAAAAACACAATACTTAAAGAAACTCTTAAAACATATGATATTGCAGGGCTGGATGTTAGGATTAAGGTTTTTGAAGGAAGTGAAAACGAACACGCAATATACATAAGACAAGACGACAAGAACCTTGAAAAGGTTTTGAGCGGAACTATTTTGATTGATGAGGATAATAAAAAAATACTTATAACACAAATCAACAAAAACAGTTTGTCTCAAAAGAAGTTGATTGTGGGCGAGCAGGAGGAGTTATTTCCTTGCTTTAGGGCAGAATATAAAATTTATGATGCTGCAAAGCCAAAAATTGATAAAATAGACTATAAAGAATAGAGATTATATTTGCAAGACTTATTGGTCTTGCCACTTATAATTAAGGTATTAATTGACAAAAGAAGGGAAAGTTAGCCCTTCTTTTTTGTTTTTCGCTCTCTTTACTATGATATTATTTGGTCAGACAGGAGGGAGATATGCAAATTAAACAAAGAGTTTACAACGGAATTTTATATGTTAGCTTAAACGGAGAGCTTGATGAACACACCGCAAAATATACTGCCACAGCGCTGGACTCACTTTTTGAAACGCTAGAGTTTAAGCAGGTGATAATAGACTTGTCGGCGCTATCGTTTATGGACAGCACAGGAGTGGGGGTGCTGATAGGGAGATATAAAAAACTGAAGCAGCGGGGCGCGGGAACGTTTATAACAAACCCGTCTCATCATGCTGAAAAAATATTTAAACTCACGGGGCTATATGAAATCATGCCCAAAATATCATAAAAGGGGAATTTATATGAAAGAAGCTATAAATCAAATGGAATTGAAGTTTGGGGCATATTCGCAAAATGAAGGGTTCGCCAGAACCTGCGCCGCGGCGTTTTGTTTGCAGCTCAACCCAACTATTGACGAAATAACAGACATTAAAACGGCTGTGTCGGAGGCGGTTACAAATTGTGTTGTGCATGCTTACCCAAACGATGTGGGTGAAATTTCACTCAAAATTGTTCTCAGTGATAAAAAGGCAATAATAACAGTGAGCGACAGCGGCGTCGGTATTGCTGACCTAGACAAAGCAAGAGAGCCGTTTTTTACTACGGTAACCACGGGAGAACGAAGCGGTATGGGATTTACAGTCATGGAAAGCTTTATGGACGAAGTAAGTCTGATAAGAAACAAGGGGGCGGGTGTCAGTGTGATTATGATAAAAAATATTGGGGAGGCTGCGCCAAAAACACAGGTTGCATCAGTCTAAAAAATAGAGGCGGACTTTTGCGGCAAAAATATAAAATTTTTGCTGCATGTGCGCTGTTTTACAGCGCACAGCGCAAACATAAGTTTGCTCAAAAAGCCCGCACACTCCTCATAATACTACAATCTTACAAAAAAGGAGGCATTATTTTGCTTGAGCATACTCAAACTCTTGAATTCATCAGGCAGGCAAAACAAGGAAACGAGACGGCCAAAACAACGCTGATAACCGAAAATTCGCCGCTTATTAAAAGCGTCCTGAAACACTATCTCTATAAGGGTGTAGATTATGACGATTTATATCAACTTGGCTGCATGGGCTTTTTAAAGGCGATAAACAACTTTGATGAGAGTTTTAATGTCAAATTTTCCACTTATGCCGTGCCTATGATAGCAGGTGAAATAAAACGCTTTTTGAGAGACGATGGCAGTATAAAAGTGTCCAGAGCCATCAAAGGGCAATATTATCAAATGCAAAAATATATTGACAGCGTCAAACTCGCAGGAGGTGAGCCTCCAAGCATTCAACAGCTTGGCGAGCACTTTAAGATGGACGAGCAGGATGTGATTTTTACGCTGGAGGCGGCCCGTATGCCGATATCCTTATATGGTGAACTGAACGGCAAAGATGGAGCTAGCGGGCAGACGGTGATGGATAAAATTGTGCAGGACGAAAATAGTGAACAGGTCCTCAATCGTTTGATTCTAAAAGATATCATTGAAAGTCTCGGACCAAAAGACCGAAAAATTATCATACTGAGATATTTCAGAGACAAAACCCAGAGCGAAGTGGCAAAGATTTTGAATGTGTCGCAGGTTCAGGTGAGTCGCCTTGAAAATAAAATACTTGAAAAAATGAAAATGAAACTAAAATAAATTGTGATAATAAAATGATAGCCACTCACTAAGGCTTCGACGCCGTTGGCGTCTGCAGAATTGTTCAGTGATAATTATACGTCACCTTAAGAAGAAAAAATGAGGGCATAGCCTTCATTTCTTTAGTTTTTTTTACGCTCTTACCTTTTTCGAAATCGGACCCGGAACTGCAGAAGCAGTGGTTGTAAGGGTTCCGTCAAATCTGGCGGGCAGGGTAGTTATACCCATATAATTCTGATTATTATTTTGAGTTCCTGCATTTTGTGCACCGGCTGAAGTGTTTACGTTATTTTGTATAGTTGAAGTGTTATTCATGTTTGTTTGACCGGCTGTATTCTGTGCAGTTGTGCCCCTGTGTATTGTGTTTACATTATTCTGATTTGTTGCTGTATTAACACCGCTACCGCTCACGCCTGTTCGGCTAATGTTCTGATTTGCAGTTGTTCCGCTTTGATTGGCAGTTACATTATTTACACCCGTTCCCGTTTGATTTAATGCAGTGCCGTTAGTTGTGTTGTTTTGGGTGGCGGTAGTATTCTGAGCATTTACGCTACCTCGGTTTATCAGGTTGTTGGCACCGTTAGCTATGTTGTCTACTTTGTTTTGAGTGGTATTTGCAAGTCCGTCCACAGCATTGTTGGTAGCATTAGACAAAGTGTTTGAAATGTTGTCAACGCCGCTGCTCACGCCGTTTGAGATATTGCGTGCAATATTCTGAGCCGGTCGTGTGCTTGGTGACGGAATATTTTGATTAACTCCTACATTCGGCATAGTGATATTCGGAACTGTACTGTTGTTTTGGTTGCCCATGTTTGAAACAGTAGTGTTGCTTGTCATTCCGTTCTGATTTAATGAACCGTGTTTATTGACTGCCGTATTGTTTGTCATGTTGTTCTGGTTTGATACAGCATTGTTCTGTGTCATACTACCGGTGTTTGAAGTGATGCCACTTTGAACAGGAGTGTTAAAACCGGTATTCCGGTTTTGAAGGTTGTTGGGCCTGTTGGTGGCGTGATTAATGCCGAAATTAGGATTTAAATGACTGTTTACGCCGCTGTTTTGATTAACTCCATTGTTGGCGTTAAAGTTGTTATTAACCACGCCTGAATTTTGTTTACCATGGTTGGTATTATAATTATTGTTAGTGCCCATGTTGCGGTTGGTTGAATTATTATTGTTATTTGTGTTGTTATTTACTGCATTATTTCCGTTGTCAGTGTTGTTTGAAGCATTATTGTTTATAATTGAATTGACAAAATTGTTAAGCTCAATTACCGTAGCTTTAGCCGCACTGCAACTGCTGATGCAAATGTCCATATTGTTGAGCACCCTAAGATATTTTGCAGTAAGTGAGTCGATATTTTGAGAGAAGTTTCCTTTCAAGTCAATTATAGTCTGAACATCCCTTGAAGCAAGGTTGGTTCGGTTAATATTGTTAAGACTGTTTATTAAAGTAGAGTTATATTGGTTAAGTGTGCTTACTTGGCTGGGTGTCAGCGTAACCTGACCCGTTCTGATTTGGTCAACAAGCTTCTTACAGTTGTTGCAGCAGTTAACAAGCTCACTTTTAACCTCATTAAGCTGGTCATTGGCCGCAACGCTGTCAAGAGATATCATATAGAGGTCCTCTATACGCTCAATATAGTTATTAAGTCCGTCTGAAGTCTGAACTGTAGCTCCTCTTACATACCTCGGGGTATATCTAGCCGTTGAAGTACGTTCGGTAGGACTTCCGGTGTCGGTTATAAATGCCGAATTATTATTTGTGCCTGAGGTTTGAGTTCCGCTGCCGTAAACTCCCTGCCCGCCGCCTGTAGTCATAGACCTGTTAATGTTTCGCTGGCTGTCAAAAGCGTCAATCCTGCCACTTTGACCTGAAACATTGCGTGTGCTGTTATATACTGAGTTGTTATACGCTCCGCTATTGTCGCTTGAACGAACGCCATTGTATGCTCCGGTGTTATCCGAAGTGTTGTTGTGGTTATAAGCGTTTGTACTGTAGCTACCCGCACCCGTATGGTTGTAATTTTGGGTGCTAATGCCTGTTGCGCCATAGTTTTGGGTGTCTGCGTTATTATGAGACTGGTTGTTGATTACACGCTGATTATATTGCGTTCCGCTGTTTTGATAGTCAGAATTGAGCCCAAAAGAGGTCCCTGTGCCATTTGAAGCATTGTTTACATTACTTCTTGAAGCACTGTTAATGTCGCCGTTCATACCCATGTTGCGGTTGAGTTCATTAATCTGAAGGTCGGCATTGCTAATAGTTACAACCCGAGTAGTTGCTTTAGTCAGGTTGTCAAGCGTCATATTTAGGCGTGCGCCTGCCTGCGCCTGTGTGCTGCCCGAACAGCCCACCAATACAATAGCAAGTAGCATCAGTGACATTGAACATAATATTTTTTTCATATTTTCCTCCTAATGAAAATTAATTTCGTGGTGTTAGTGTGCGTAAGCACGTATTGATTTATACACAAAATTTTGTGGCTTAAGTTGATGGTATTAGCGGTTTTTTTATGGATATAATCAAATAAGCACAAAAATATCAATTAGCGGAGGAAGTATGGATAATCAGCTAAGGAATAAAAAGTATCTTGATTATGTAAATAAGAGACTGCCAAAAACCAAATGGTTTCCGTCTTTGTTATGGGCGTTTTTGGTTGGCGGAATAATATGTGTGATAGGTCAGGGGATATTTGATGCAGGCACAGCGCTGTTTGATTTTGACAAAGAAACCGCTCAGAGATATTCTCTGATAATACTTATATTCTTGGCCTCTTTGCTTACGGGGCTCGGAGTTTATGACCAGATAGGAACCTTTGCCGGAGCGGGAAGTATTATTCCTATCACGGGCTTTTCAAATTCTATTGCAAGTCCGGCGATGGAATTTAAGAATGAAGGCATTATCTTCGGACTGTCGGTCAAAATGTTTACTGTTGCGGGGCCGGTTATCGTAAACGGAGTTGCCGCAAGCATACTTGTAGGAATTGTCTATTATATAATGGGGGTTGTATGAGCAAGCAACTAAATAAACAACTGAGCAAACAAACAATAAAGTTTGATAATCCTCCCAGATGGGCGGCGGGGTATAGCATTGTGGGACCCAAAGAAAGCGGAGGGCCCATGTCAAAATATTTCGATTATATACTCAAAAGCGACAGCTTCAGCGAAAAGACTTATGAAAAGGCCGAAAGAAAAATGCTGGAACACGCCATAACGGGAGCTGCAACCAAAGCCGGACTACTGTCAACAGACATAGACCTTTTGATAAGCGGCGACCTGCTTAATCAAATTATAACCTCAAGCTTCAGTGCCAGACAGCTGCAATCGGGCTTTTTGGGTTTGTTTGGAGCATGCTCCAATATGACCGAAAGCCTGATTGTAGGAGCGGCTCTTGTTGACGGAGGTTTTATAAACACAGCTGCATGCGCCACCAGCAGTCACTTTTCATCAGCTGAGCGGCAGTTCAGGTTTCCGCTGGAGTTGGGCAGCCCCAGACCTCCAACTTCGCAGTGGACAGTTACGGCGGCGGGATGCAGCATAATTAAAAAAGGCGGAACAGGGCATAAAATTACACATGCAACTATTGGAAAGGTGATTGACTTTGGCGTAAATGATATAAACAACATGGGAGCGGCAATGGCGCCGGCGGCGGCCGACACCCTGCAAAAAGTATTTGAGGACACCAAAACAACTCCGCAGGATTATGATTTGATAATTTCGGGTGATTTGGGAAAGCTGGGCAGCGAGCTCTTGATAGACCTTTTAGAAATCAAAGGGTATAAAATAGGAGCAAACTACGCCGACTGCGGTCAGGCAATTTTTTCAAATACTCAAAGGGTGTTTATGGGTGGCAGTGGCTGCGGCTGCAGTGCGTCGGTATATAACTCGTATGTTTATAACAAGCTCACTGACAGAAGCTATAAAAAAGTTATACTTATGTCAACCGGTGCGCTTATGAGCCCGACTTCTGTTCAGCAGGGCGAAACAATACCGGCAATTGCTCATGCGGTGATAGTCGAAGCTGATGAAGGGGGTAAGTAATGGCACTGTCATATCTGTATGTTTTTTTGATAGGCGGCGGCATATGTCTTATTGGACAAATATTAATTATACGAACGCAAATGACCAGCGCACGTATCCTGGTGTTGTTTTTGTTGATAGGCGTGCTTTTGCAGGCGGTTGGTGTATATGAACCTATTGCTGAATTTGCCAAGTCAGGAATATCAGTGCCTATTATAGGCTTTGGAGCGGCTCTTGCCAAAGGTGCGATTGAGGCCGTGGCAAAAGACGGCATACTCGGAATCTTTCTGGGAGGCCTCACAGCTACAGCTACCGGACTTGCCGCGGCTGTAGGCTTTGCATATTTGTTTGGAATATTGTTTAGGGCAAAAAGTAAGAGGTCATAAAATAAGGAACCACACCTTAGATGTTTTTTATACTTTATTGCATAATCGAAGGAGAGTTTTTCATATATATGCTATGTGAAAAGTCAAATTTATCAAAGAAAATCTAAGTTTCGGCACAAAAAACGGCTACTCATAAGTCTGAGTTCTTTGGCGTTAATTGTTTTTTTTATTCTTTTATATATAATAAAGGTAGTAAATCCTATAATACTATCTGTGGGAGAAGCCAAAATAAAATCGCTTGCAACAAGGTCAATTAATGCCGCTGTAAATGAAGTTATCACAAGCGGATATAGTTACGGCTCTCTTATCAGCATTATTTTTGACAATAACGGCGATGTAGCTTTGATAGAAGCCAATGCCATGGAAATAAATAGGCTTGCAAAAGAAATTGCATCAGTAAGCCAAACCAGACTTGACCTTATCGGAGAACAAGGCGTGGGCGTGCCGTTAGGTTCACTTACGGGCATACCCATTTTTATGGGGCAAGGACCTGATATCCGCTTTAAGCTTTATCCCATAGGTTCTATAACATGCTCCTTTTCTTCGCAGTTTATCGGAGCCGGCGTCAATCAGACAAATCATAAAATATATGTAAATATTTCCTCCACAATCAACGTAGTTTTGCCTATTGACAACAAACAAATCAGCACCAAAACTCAGATACTTATAGCTGAGAGCATTATCGTAGGCAAGGTGCCTGATGTATATCTTAATTCCTCGCTTGAAAATATGCTCCCGCTTATTCCATAAAATAATATTAAAACCTAGAGCTTTGCAGAGTAAGTATTGTTTCCTACAAAAAACACGCCCGTTTTGCGCCAAAAAACAAAGTTTTTTGGCAGCAAGCCCCAAAGGGCTTGCCAAAGCGCCCTTTTTTAGGGCGCTTGCAAAACGGGCTCTTTCTCTCTTTTCATTTGACTTTTAGGCCAATTTATGATATGTTTTAAGATACACAATTTCAGCATTAGGAGAAAATCATGAAGCAGAATTTAGAGCACATTTTAAATGAGCTTAAAGCAAGCTTATCAAAAGTTGCTACAAGCGCAGAATGTCAAAATCTAAAAGTTAAGGTGCTAGGCAAATCCGGCAGTCTTACCGAAATTTTAAAGAACCTGAAAGACGTACCTTCTGCCGAGAGACCCGTTTTGGGCTCTCTTATAAACACCGCAAAAACTCAGGCTGAAGAGTGGATAACCGAAAAAGAAACTTCACTTAAAAAACAAGAAACTCAAGTTAAGCTTATGAGCGAAAAGGTGGACGTAACACTAAGCAAAAGAGGCCGCGAACGGGGGAACTTGCATCCGCTGTCACTTGACCTTATTAAACTATGCAATGTTATGAAAGGGCTTGGATTCAGTCAGATTGACGGGCCGGAAATTGACCTTGACAAATTTAACTTTGAGCTGGTGAACCTGCCAAAAGATCATCCGGCAAGGGATATGCAGGACACCTTTTATATAACTGAAAATATACTTCTTCGCACTCAGACTTCAAACGCGCAGCCCAGAGCAATGCAGAATATAAAACTGCCATTCAAGGCTTTTTGTCCGGGCAGATGCTTCAGAAGAGATGAATACGACGCCACACATACACCCAGCTTTTTTCAATTTGAGGGCATATATATTGACGAAAAAGTCAGTATGGTCGACCTTAAAGCCACACTTGACGCAGTAGCACGTCAAATAATGGGTGAAGATGTGAAAATAAAACTCCGCGGTTCATACTTTCCTTTTACCGAACCCAGCGTTGAGGGCGATATTGTATGTTCCGTTTGCATGGGAAAAGGGTGTTCTGCCTGCAAAAATACCGGAGGCTTTGAGTTGTTTGGTGCCGGCATGATTCATCCAAAAGTTTTGGAAATGAACGGCATTGACAGCAAAAAATACAGCGGCTTTGCATTTGGATTTGGTTTTGACAGAGTGGTTAAAAATCATTATAAAATACCCTACAGCCGGCTTATGTATGAAAACGACATAAGGTTTTTAAAGCAATTCAGATAAAATTGGGAAAAGGGAAGAAAAATATGAAAATACTATTATCGTGGTTAAACGATTTTGTGAAAATAGATAATATCCCACTTGAAACTCTTGTGAAAAAACTCACGGGGGTTGGTTTTGAGATAGATGAGATAATCAACAAATCTAAAGGGCTTGAAAAGGTGATAAGCGCAAAAATCACCAAAATAACTCAGCATCCCAATGCCGACAAGTTGGTTGTGTGTAAGGCCGATATCGGAAGCGACACCGTTCAAATTGTTACGGGCGCCAAAAATATGAAAGAGGGCGACATCGTGGCACTGGCACAGGACGGAGCTAATCTTCCGTGCGGAAAAAAAATCAGAACCGGTGAGATAAGAGGCGAAAAGTCTCAGGGTATGTTTTGCGGAGGCGACGAGCTAAATATTAACAACAACATATACCCAAACGCTGAAAACGATGGATTGCTTATACTTGGGCCCGACACAAAAATTGGAGAGCCCATGGCAAAGGTTTTGGGGCTTGATGAGGTTGTGCTTGACGTAAAGATTTTGCCAAACCGCCCCGACTGCAACAGTGTGATAGGCATAGCCCGTGAAGTTGCGGCAGCATTCGGATTAAAATTCACCATGCCAAAGTTGACTTTTAAAACTCATAACAGCACAAAAAACATAAAGGTAGAAGTGCAGAACAAAAAACACTGTACCCGTTATATGGGTGTTGTGGTTGAAAATATCAAAAATGGCCCTTCACCTGAGTTTATCAGAAAAAGACTGATATTGACCGAACACACGCCGCACAGCCTGTTTGTGGATATCACAAACTATGTGCTGACCGAAATAGGGCAGCCCATGCATGCTTTTGACCTGAGCAAAATCAAAGGTAAAATCATTGTGCGCGACGCAAAAAAGGGTGAAAAGTTGCAAACGCTTGACGGAAATACCTATACGCTTAATCCAAACAACCTTGTGATTGCCGACGCCGAAAAGGCTTTGGTTGTGGCAGGAGTTTTGGGAGGGGTTGACAGCGGAACATATACTACAACCAAAGACGTATTTTTAGAAAGCGCAATTTTTGACGGCGCCAACATCAGACACACAAAAAATGCTCTGGGCATTGTGAGCGATGCGGGTGTCAGATACTCTAAAGGCGTATATAACGAATGTGCCGAACTTGGAATGCGGCGTGCGCTTAACCTTGTTGACAGCTTGGGAGTAGGAATTATCAGCAGCGTGATAGAGGATGAGAATTTCGGCAAGACCAAACCTATAGCGGTCAAAAGCAATATTACAAACATTAACCAAACTCTGGGTCTCGGCTTGAACGGTGAGCAAATGGCACAATATTTAAACAATTTAGGACTAATAACAACCATTAGCGGAAAAACACTCAGCACACAAATCCCCGAATATCGCACTGATATCAGCCTGGAGTGTGACATTATTGAAGAAATCGGGCGAAGTGTGGGCTATGACAATTTGACCGAAGGAATTACACCCACAAAAACTATTTTTTACGGAAATATTACTCTGCAACAGCAAAATATTAACACCTTAAGGCTCACCGCTGCGGCCGAAGGATTTGTGGAGGCAGTAAACTATCAGTTTGTTTCGCCCAAATGGATTGGGAATTTTGGGCAGGATGAAAACACGCATATAAAGCTTGCTAACCCTATAGGCCAGGAATATAGCATAATGCGAAAAAGCCTTTTGAACGGGCTTATTAATACTTTGTCTTTTAACATTAATCAAGGCAACAAGAATTTATATTTGTTTGAGCTTGGAAGAATTTATGAACCAAAACAGCTGCCGATGACAGAACTGCCCAATGAGCACGATAATCTGGCACTTGTTTTGAATGCCGACGGTGAAGACTTTTTCAGTCTTAAACAAAGCGTAGATAAAATAGGACAGAGTCTTGGGCTTACATTTGAATATAAACAGGCTCAAATTGATTTTTTACATCCCGGAATTGCCGCCGAGGTTTATCTTTACAACAAAAAGATAGGTTTAATAGGTGAATTGCACCCCAAAGTTTCAGAGAACTTTGAAATAAGCAAAAAGGTATATGTAGCAGAAATTGACCTCAGTCAGGTTCTTGTCAAAAACACTGACGCAAAAACAGGAAAGGCTCCCGATAAGCTACCGCTGATTGAACGCGATTTGGCGTTTGTTGTGGGCAAAGACATTCCTGCCGGCAACATTTTGTCAAGTGCCAAAAAATGTGCCAGAAATGAGATTTCCGATGTGTTTGTCTTTGACGTTTATGAGGGTTCACAGGTGCCGGCAAACAAAAAGAGCATAGCTATAAAATTCTTTATTAAACAAAATGAAAATACTCTAACTGATAGTGAGATTAATGCCGTTATGAACAAGATTATAGAGGCCGAGCAGCGGGACAATAAGGCGGAATTGAGAGTATGATATATCTTGATAATGCAGCAACCACCAAGGTTGTGCCTTACGTCGGAGAAATTATAAAAAAGTATAACGAAGAAATCTATTTTAATTCAGCTTCTCCTTATACAAACGACCTGAACGTAGAGATTGACAATGTTAAACAAAACTTCATAAAAAAGCTTGACGGAGACTCGAGTGGCAGAATTATATTTACGTCGGGCGCTACTGAATCAAACAACCTGGCTATTTTGGGCAGCCTAATAGACAAAAAGAAAGCTTTTGTATTTGCCGAAGGCGAACACGCTTCGGTGCACAGCGTGGCCATGCATCTAAAACAGCAGGGTATTGAAACAAGGTTGGTGCCTCTTAGCGATGATGGCACCATAAACCTCACAAAGCTTGAAGAGGCACTTGATGAGAGCGTTGGTTTTGTGTCGGTGATGCTCGCCAGCAACGAAACGGGTGCAGTCAATAACATTGCCGAAGTAAGCAGACTTATAAAAACAAAATGCCCAAAGGCCCGCCTGCATGTAGATGCCGTTCAAGGGTTTTGTAAGATGAAATTTTCATGCAAAAAGCTGGGTATAAGCCTTTGCACAATCTGCGCTCACAAAATTCATGGACCCAAAGGAATCGGGGCACTTTATGTTGCGCCAAAGCTTATGCTAAAAGCCATAAGTATGGGTGGTGAGCACGAAGGAAGTCTCAGACCCGGAACACAAAATACCTCGGGAATTATGGGATTTGGCAGAGCAGTTGACTATATGTTTGAAAACTTTGACGAGTTTAACAAGCACATAACCCACTTGAAAGAAGAGTTTATAAAAGGTCTTGGACCCGTTAAAGACAAGATAATAATTAACGGAAATGGGCTTCCGCATGTGCTTAGCCTCTCAATTAAGGGGATTATGGGACAGACTTTGGTAAATGTTTTAAAAGAGCACGACATATTGATTACAACGGGATCGGCGTGTAACGCAAAGCACATCGAAAATCGGGCGCTTGCTTCGATGGGGCGCAGCAAAACCGATATTGTTGGAAGCGTCAGAATAAGTTTCAGTCACCTTAACACACTTGACGAAATAAGCCAAGCCAGCCGGATTCTGGTGAGCGGCATAAACAAGCTTTTGAATATTTAAGGAGAACACTATGCAAGAGGTATTACTACTGCGATATGGGGAGATTTTTTTGAAGGGTAAAAACTTCAATTTTTTTGAACGCACTCTTCTAAACAACATAAAGCGGGCAGTAAAACCATATGGGGCCGCCGTAAGCCGCGGAGGAGCCAGAATTATTGTTGAAAGATTTGACCCCTCACTTCGTGAGCATTTGATAGAGCGTATTAAAAAGATATTCGGAATTGTAAGCCTTAGCGTTGCTCTTAGTATAAAGACAGCAGAGTCGGCAATAATTGATATAATAAAAACAATAAAGATTACTACTCAAACCTTTAAGGTCGAAACACGGCGGGCCGACAAAAACTTCCCTATAAAATCATATGAATTTTCGGCCAAAATGGGGGACATAATTCTTGAAAATAACCCCCATGCCAAGGTGGATGTTCACAACCCAAAGAGCACTGTGCATATAGACATAAGAGAGAACGGCACAACCTTTGTTTATCACCAAAAGCTCCCATGCTATGGCGGTATGCCTGTGGGCACGGCGGGACAAGGTATGCTTATGCTGAGCGGCGGAATAGACAGTCCTGTGGCAGGTTTTATGATGGCAAAACGCGGCCTTAATATTATGGCTATACATTTTCACAGTTACCCCTACACAAGCGAACAGGCTAAACAAAAGGTAATAACGCTGTCAAAACTTATGACACCGTATACCGGTTCTATTAAGCTAATTATAGTGCCGTTTACTAAAATTCAGGAGGAAATCCATAAAAACTGCGACAGTGAATATATGGTGACCTTTACGCGGCGCTTTATGTTTAGAATTGCCGAACGGCTGGGCAAACAAAATCATTGCAGTGCAATCATCACAGGTGAAAGCCTGGGTCAAGTGGCAAGTCAGACGATTGAGGGTTTGACAGCCAGCAATGGGGTTGTTGAAACATTGCCCGTTCTGCGCCCGCTAATAGGCTTTGACAAAACGGATATCATCGCAATTTCAAAAAATATCGGAACCTATGAAACCTCAATTTTGCCTTATGAGGACTGCTGCAGCGTATTTTTGCCAAAGTCACCGGTAACTAAACCAAAGACAACACGCATAGAATTGAACGAAAAATTTTTGGATATAGAAGCACTCATAGACGAAGCTATAGCTGGAGCTGAGAGCATGATAATCGAAGATGGGCATTAGATTGCATAGTACTGTGCAAACTTTTGCATAATACTATGCAAAGATTATGCAATTTTTGTCGAATTTTAATTGACTTTAAAACTAAATTTATTGTATGATATACCTATCGCTCAAAAAAAGAGACGAAATTTTCGCCGATTTTATCGGCTCTAAAGCAAATTTAAGGAGAAAACTAAATTTATGTATAATGTATGGAAAGATATTAATCCAGAAAGAATAAAAGCCAATGATTTTATTGCCTTTATTGAAATCGAAAAGGGCTGTAAAAACAAATATGAGCTTGACAAGGAGACCGGTCTTATTATACTTGACCGCGTGCTTTCTACCTCAACACACTATCCGATGAATTACGGATTTATCCCCCGAACATTTTGTGAGGATAAAGACCCACTTGACGTATGCGTGCTTTGCAGCCAAGCGATTGAAAAGGCAAGTCTGGTGCGTTGCAAGCCTATAGGCGTGCTCAGGATGCATGATCAGGGTGAGCTTGACGAAAAGATTGTTGCAGTAGCTCTTAAAGATTCTACTTATAATGATTACAGCGATGTTTCAGAGCTTCCTAAACATATAGCAGCTGAGCTGCAGCATTTCTTCACAGTGTATAAGCAGCTGGAAAACAAGCCTGTGCAAGTTGATAAAATCGAAGGAAGAGAGGCTGCTATCAAGGTTATTGAAACTGCAATCAAATTATATAAAGAAAAATTTGAAGGCGGAATAGGGCTTTAATTTCAGTATTTAAAAGCGGGCTGAAGCCTGTTTTTTTATTCAAAATGGATGTAACTAAAAACGTTGATTCATACACTTGCCCAAAAGATTTGACAAGTATAGCCATATACGATAGAATATAGATAGTATATATAATTAACAGCGCTGAAGCGCTAAAGATATATGCAAATTAAATAATAAAGGAAGGGAACAAAAATGCCAATATGGTTAGGCGTGCTTTTGGCGGTTTTGGGTCTTGGAATTGGTTTTGGGGTAACATTGCTTATCTTTATTTCCGGTTCAAAGAAGTCTAAAAACACCGCAGCAAAAGTACTTGAAAACGCATACGCGGAAGCAAAAACCGCAAAGAAAGAAGCAATATTAGAAGCAAAAGAAGAAATACAAACCCTGAAAGAAAAGTTTGACGAAGAAGTTAGTGAAAAACGGGGCGAGCTTATGAGAAACGAAAATAAGCTTTTGCAAAAAGAAGAAACATTGAAACTAAAAGAAACCGAATATGACAGCAAACTCCAACATGTTGAAGAAACAACAAAAAAGCTAAACACAAAAGAGCAACAGTTGGAACAAATCAAAAAAGAAGCCGAAGAAGCTACAAGCAAGGTTGATGAGCAGCTTCAGAAAGTGGCAGGCATGACAAAGGATCAGGCCAAAAAGACACTTATAGAAAAATATACCGATGAGGCCAAAAAAGAGGCGGCAACAATTGTACGAAACATTGAACAGACCGCCAAGGATGAAGCAAGCAAAAAAGCTAAGGAGATTGTGAGCCTTGCCATTCAGAAATGTGCAACCGATCACACCTCCGAAATCACTGTAACGGTGGTGCCTCTGCCAAACGACGAAATGAAGGGCAGAATAATTGGGCGAGAAGGCCGAAACATCAGAGCCATTGAAAACGCAACAGGTATAGACCTTATTATAGATGACACTCCCGAAGCAGTGGTGCTGTCAGGCTTTGACCCCATAAGGCGTGAGATTGCCCGAATGTCGCTTGAAAAACTTATCATGGATGGCAGAATTCATCCGGCGCGAATTGAAGAGATTGTTGAAAAAGCGCAGAAAGATGTTGAGAACTCCATTAAAGAAGCAGGGGATAACGCAGTATATGAATCAGGGCTACTTGGAGTTCACCCTGAAATTGCACGAGTGCTCGGAAAGCTTAAATACCGAACAAGTTATTGCCAGAACTGTCTGGTTCACAGCCTTGAAGTATGTCATCTGGCGGGGCTTCTTGCCGCTGAAGTGGGTGCAGACATTCAAATTGCCAAGCGCGGCGGTCTGCTTCATGATCTGGGCAAAGCTCTTGACTTTGAAATGGAGGGCACTCATGTTCAGCTGGGTGTCGACATTGCCAAAAAATATAAAGAAAGTCCGGCTGTAATCCATTGTATTGAAGCGCACCATGGCGATGTGGAATTTAAGACAATTGAAGCAATTTTGGTGCAGGTGGCGGATGCTATTTCAAGCAGCAGACCCGGAGCGCGAAGAGAGTCGTTGGATACTTATATTAAGAGACTTGAAAAGCTTGAAGGTATAGCCAACAGCTTTAAGGGTGTTGAAAAATCATTTGCTATTCAGGCGGGCAGAGAGATTAGGATAATGGTTAAACCCGAAGAAATTGACGACGCCGGAGCAGTATTCTTGGCTAAGGATATTGCCAAGAAAATTGAGGAAGAAATGGAATATCCCGGTCAAATCAGAGTAAATGTAATCAGAGAAACCCGAAGTATTGAAACCGCAAAATAAGAATGTATAAACCAAATAAAAGCAGCCATGCCGGTTGCTTTTTTGTTGACAGTTTGAACTGTTTGTTATATAATACAAATATGCTCGGTTATTTGCGTAAGCAAAATGAACAGTGTTGATGAGCTACGACGAAACGAAGGGAGTTGGTATAGAGGTTGTGCCTAGGTCTCCAAAACCTATGAGGTGGGTTCAAGTCCTACACTCCCTGCCACATTTAATTTGCAATTTTTATATATTTTTGTTAATAAAAACCCATTCCACTGTTGGTAGAGTTGATTTTCGTCTCTCTATTTCTATAATTCAAACAATTCAGTCTTTTAAATAAGAAATAGAATTGTTTTTAGAACTTAATCATTATAATATTATATGTAAAAAGGAGAAGTAAAATGAAATTTACAATAATAGCAGACAGTGGATGTGACTTGAAATCAACTAACTTCGTTTCGGATAAAATTGATTTTTCAGCAGTTCCGCTCACAATCACAATAGGGGATAATCACTATCTCGATGAAGAAAATTTAGATACAAAAGAATTAGTTTTAAATATGAAAGCCAATAAAGATGCACCTAAAACCGCTTGTCCTCCGCCCGAAGCTTTTGCCGAAGTTATGAGAAAGGGAGACAATATTGTTTGTGTTACATTAAGTTCTAAACTTAGCGGAACTTATAACAGTGCTCGGCTTGCCGCCGAAACAGTTCTTGAAGAAAGTCCGCATAAAAAAATTTTTGTGCTTGACAGTTTAACCGCTACTGCCGGAATGGCACTTATATTAAATAAGTTAAAAGAACTTATTGAAACCGGCAAATATACTTTTGATGAAATTATAAAACATATTTTATCTTTTAGAAAATCAATGAAAACAAGATTTTTAATTCATGATTATACCAATCTTATAAAAACCGGACGAATTGGGAAATTAGCAGGATTAATTGCTTCGATATTTGCAATTAAACCAATATGCGGAGACAACGGCGAGGGCGAAATAAAAATGTATGCAAAAATATTGGGCACAAAAAAAGCTCTTATGACTTTAAGCGATTATCCTGCAGAAAAAATAAAGGAACAAGGAAAAGACATTCCCCTTGTAATATCACATTGTCATAACGAAGAAGATGCCTCTCTTCTAAAAAAACTTTTAGAATCTAAATTCGGTTTAACAAATATTAAAACATATTTAATGCGAGGACTTGCAAGTTTTTACGCATGCGATAAGGGCCTTGTTATAGCATATTAATCTACTTTTCTATCTTAAACACATAATTATTATGTGTTTTTCTTGCCTTTTAAAATTGTATGTGCTAGACTAAGAAAGACATGGATATGTGTAGGTTCTAAGCCATACAGTCCGTGCCATTAAGAAAAGATTAATCAGGGGGAATCTCCATGAATTTACCAAATAAATTATCACTGAGCCGGATACTGTTTATACCGATTATTGTATTCATGTATCTGGCCACATTTGTTCCGTATGGGATATTTATTGCGCTCGGGCTTTATATAATTGCAGGAATTACCGACCTGTTAGATGGGCATTTTGCACGAAAATTGGGGCTTGTAACAAAGCTTGGTTCTCTGTTGGATACACTTGCCGATAAGCTTTTGATTACAGCCGCGCTTTTGCTTGTTGTTGTCGACGGAACAATCCCGGCGCCATACGGTGTCATTGCAGCAGTCATTATTATCGGGCGTGAAATTGTTATAACTGCCTTGCGTCAGGTGGCTGCGCTTCAAGGTATTAGTCTCAGCGCTGATAAATGGGGTAAAATTAAAGCAGTCTTCCAAGACATTTCGGTGGGTGCATATATGCTTCTGGCCGGAATTAACATGGCCGGATGGCTTGGCGGCACTACCTTTTTGTTTGCCTATGAAATATTCTGTCACGTACTCTTGGGCATAGCTGTGCTGCTTACGATATATTCAGGCATAAATTATCTGGTGGTAAATCAACATTTATTTAAAGAAGAAACCAAAACATAACCCATGAAAAGAAGTATGCAAGGGCATCACCATAAAGACACTTTTAAGTGTCTTTTTTATTAATAGTAACAAAACTGACAGACTTAGAGAGACAAAAAACTTATTTTTTTTAATCTGAAAAATTATTTAAATCAAAAAAACAAAGACGTAAAAGTAATTGTTCCAAAAGACGCAGTTGACACTTTTAATATTACCGGCACACACAAGCGAAATGAATGGAACGAAAAGGCTTTTGCCGAAATGACACAGGCGGGCGTAGAAGTAGTTGAAACACTAAAAACGGAGGAAGTACTATGCTTCTGATTAATGGCAAAAAAATAAACACTGAAAAGTATCCCAACAACGAAACCAAAGTGAAGGACTTTATGGAAGCATTGGACACGGATGAGTGTTTATTGGAATTAAAATATGAATCGGACCGTGACCTTATAAGCTTGATGTTTGCAAAAAAACGGCTTGACGAAATGGGTAAGAAAACCGATTTATTTATATGGTATATGCCTTATAGCAGGATGGACAGGGAAATTCCGGGCGATTTATTTACTCTGAAATATGCATGTGGTTTTTTAAGCGGGTTAAATTTTAATGAAATTACTGTGATGGAACCCCATTCATATCAAACAGAAGCTTTGTTTAGTGAAAACGGCATCAATATAAAAACTGTTTATCCCACAAAAGAATGGCTTTATCAGATTATGGAAAAAACAAGTTTTGGCACACAAGACCACATTGTGTTTCCCGATATGGGAGCTGCGCAGCGATATTGCGATATGGACATTTTAAACCCTCTTATTTTTAACAAAAAAAGAAACCCCATAACAGGAAACATTGAGGACATAGAGCTTGAAGAAGGCACAGTTAATTTAAACAGCCATTGCATTATTATTGATGATTTATGTTCAAAAGGCGGAACATTTTTAAGTGTGGGAAATACTTTAAAGGCGCTTGGCGCTAAAAAGGTAAGCCTGCTAGTAGCTCATTGTGAAAATACAATTTTTGAAGGAAGGCTGCTGCAGGATGATTCACCGATAGATATAATTTATACCAGCGATTCGATGCTGAAAAAAGAGCACCCAAAAATTAAAAAATTGTCATTGGAGGCAGAACAATATGGAACAGAAACGAACGATATGCAACCCTAAAGTATCCAGAGAACGAGTATTAAACCCTATAAAATGCATTGACGCAAACAAGATGGGGCACATAAAACAATATCCTCCGGGAATTGAGAAATTATATTTGACTTGGACACCTAGAAAATCCAGAATGGAAGGCATCAATCACGTTGTATTTTATGGATTGCAAGGCGCAATACAAGAAATAACCGAAAATTTTGAGCAATACTTTTTCGGCCGGGACATAGAAGAGATTATAGCAGAATATAAAGAGACTGCAGCAGACGTGTTTGGCAGAACAAATCCCGAATTTGCAAATAATATTGACACAGCACATATAAGAAACCTGCACAATCTGGGATATTTACCCCTTAAAATAAAGGCACTTAAAGAAGGTACTTTCACACCGATAGGTGTGCCAATGTTTACTGTCGAAAATACTTTGCCCGAATTTTTCTGGCTGCCAAGCTTTCTTGAAAGTCAGCTGTCCTCTTATATATGGGCTCCGATGACAGCGGCCACAATAGCTGACAAGGTTAAGCAAACGCTGCTAAGTTACGCAGACCTTACGGGCGACAGAACCAAGCTGATGACTCAGGCAAGCGACTTTTCGCTAAGAGGTATGGCTTCTCCGGAGGCAGCTATGCGAACCTCCGGAGGACACTTATTGTCTTTCGGCGCTTCATCCACAGTTCAGGCAAAGGATTATCTTATGAGATATTATGATGCCAAACCGGATACGCTGAACGGAACACTGTCTACTGAGCACTCGGTTATGTGCTGTCACGGTGAGGACGAATATAATGCATATAAGTTTTTAACACAAAACGTTCATCGCAGCGGTACAATATCAATAGTTTCTGACACCTATGACTTTTGGAACGTGATTGACAATGTGTTGCCGCTGTTTAGAGAAGAAATGCTGCGCAGGGATGGCAAGGTGGTTGTCAGACCCGACAGCGGAGACCCCGTTGACATTATATGCGGCGACCCGCTGAGCGAAGACGAAACCGTAAGGAAAGGTCTTATTGAAAGATTATATGAGATATTTGGCGGCACTATCAATGAAAAGGGTTATATCGAGCTAAGTCCTAAAATAGGCGCGGTGTATGCCGACGCCATAACGCCCGAGCGCACACAAAAAATATGTGAGCGGTTAATGGACAAAGGCTTTGCCACAACTAACGTAAATTTGGGTATCGGGTCTTATACTTATCAATATAACACACGTGACACCTTTGGGTTTGCCCTGAAGTCTACGGCCGAAATTCAGGACGGTGAGTTTAAGATGATTCAAAAAAGGCCGGCAACTGATAAGGACAGCTTTAAAAAATCAGGCAAAGGCATGGTTGCGGCAGTGGAAAGAGACGGTGATTTGGCTTTGATAGACGGACTTACTCCCGAACAGGAAGCAGCGCTCGCCGACATTAACCTGCTTGAAAATTTTTATGTAAACGGTGAGCTGGTAAAGCCTAACAACTTTGAAGATATAAGAGCACGGGTAGCGAGTGAATCAACCAGAGTGTATGGATGGCAGAACATAAACCCACAAAACAATCAATATGATGAAAGGAGATTTTAATGATAAACAAGAATTTTGTAATAACTGAAAAAAATGCTGAGCAATATATCAGTTGCATTGCAGATTTTATAAGAAAAAGCGTTGAGCGCGCAGGACGAAGCGGTGTGGTGCTTGGCATGAGCGGCGGCATAGACAGTGCCGTTGTGGCAAGGCTATGCCAAAAAGCAGGCATAAATGTAGAATTGGTAATGCTTCCGGACGATGAAAACACTGTAACGAATATCAAAAACATTGAAGATGCTATGGAAATGGTAAACGAATTCGGCTTTAATTATAGAATAATAGATATTAAAGATATTTGTAACCAATTTGAAAACGCAATTGATGAGCCGCTTAGAACCTTGAGCAGAATGAATATTCCGCCCAGAGTTCGAATGTCTGTTCTTTATGCGCTTGCACAAAACAACAGCGCATTTGTGATAGGAACGGGAAATCTTGATGAGCGGCTGCTGGGATACTTCACCAAATGGGGCGACGGAGCTCATGATTTAAATCCTTTGGGAATGTTGACCAAAGGCGAGGTCAGAGTCTTGGCACGTCACCTTGAGGTGCCGCAGTCAATAATAAACAAGCCGCCTTCGGCAGGACTTTATGAGGGTCAGACCGATGAGGGGGAGCTAGGAGCAACCTATGAAGAAATAGATAATTTCATTCTATACGGCACCTCAGGAAGCACTGAAGCTGACCAAATAATAAAAAACCGAATTGCCATGTCAACACACAAGCTTGCATCTGTTCCGATATTTGATGGCTCAGACCAGACAATGCAATTTTAACAAAATAAAACCGCCGAAAACCTAGCAGCGGTTTTATTTGACTTTTAAGACTAGGGATATTATAATTAAATTATATGAAAAAAGATAAAAACGGATTAACCGAAGCAGAGTTTTTAAAACAATATAAAATAACCGATTTTGAAAGACCGTCGGTGGCGGTTGACAATTTATTGTTTGCTATTGATGAAACGGAAAATAATAATATCCGAAAACTCGGTGAAAAAAAACTTCAGGTTTTGCTTGTCAAAAGAGATGAGCACCCATATATTGACCTATGGAGTTTACCCGGCACATTTGTCAGGCTGAATGAAGCACTTGAAGACGCTTCAATCAGATGCCTGAAAAACAAAACTAAAATAAAGGATATGTATCTTGAGCAACTTTACACCTTTGGAGATGTTGACAGAGACCCCCGAACCAGAGTATTGTCAATTTCTTATGTGGGGCTGATAAACAAAAAAAGAACAAGTCTCAATGATGACAGCAATAAAACTTCATGGTTTACATTAAAAACCTCACCGACAGCTTCTGACGGCGTGTGTGAAATGACGCTTGAGGGTGAAAACGGAGTAGTTATCAAAGCAAAAATAAAAACAGACAACGGCAGCATAATTATGACAGAAGCCAAGAATCTTGCATTTGACCACGCCAAAGTAATCTTCTATGGCCTCAACAGAATAAGAAATAAGCTGGAATATACTGATATTGCTTTCAGTATGCTGGAAAAACAATTTACTATGGCTGAACTAAAACAAGTGTATGAAGCTATACTAGACAAAAAACTCAGTAAGGCCAATTTTCAGCGAAAGATAAAAAACAAGGCTCAGTCATTGGGCATATATAAAACCGGAGGGTTCAGACCCGCCATCCTATATAAATATAAAGATAGCTCACAATAATCCGCTGCGTTTTAAAAAATCAGTATAGTTTTTATGAGCAATATGTTTTATTATTTTGCGCGAATGTCCCATGTCTTTCAGTTCTTTTAAAATCAAATGCAAATCATCATAGCCCGTCGCACGTGCGGGCAGGTTTTTTGTGCCAAAAAAATCCGTGCCTAAGCCTACATTTTTATATCCGAATTTTCTTATTACATAATCAAAATGCTCAGCAACAGTCCTAACGGAACAATGCTTTTTGCTCAACAAATATGAAACAAGATAAATACCCATAAAACCGTTTGTATCAAAAATATATTTAATCTGTTGGTCGGTCAAGTTCCGTTTGTTGCGGCAAAACTTATATACGCCGCAGTGAGAGTTGTAAATAGGTTTTTTTGAAAGCCCGCAAACCTGATAAAAAGATTTACGGTTGAGATGAGCAGTATCTATAAAAATGTTATTTTGCTCCAGAGTTTTTATGACTTCAGTTCCAAACGGAGTGATATCTCCGTGTCCCTCGTCGCCTCCGGCAAGACTATTGTCAAAATGCCATGTGAGCCCGCATGAAACAGGACGCAAATCTATCAAAGTTTTTAGGTTGCTTTTTGTCAAAAAACTGCAGTCTTCACCGTAAATAATAAATTTATGTCCTGAATTTAACGCCTTTATTTGGGCTGCCGCGGCTTCAATATATAAAAGCGGGTCTTCTTTCAGCTCACTTGTAAACACGGCACAGCAAAGTGTTTTTATGTTTTTTGTTTTATAACTTTTAAGATATTGAGCGGCATTTTCAATGCTATAAAAAGTCAGGCAATCACTGTGACTGTCACAAAATTTCATAATTTTTTCTCCTCATTTTAATTAAAGTAGTTTATGAAATTTGCAAGTTGATTGTGTTGACAGCTCAAATGACAAAAAATAAGCTTCATGATTATAATTATATTTTTCCTGATTCTGCCCAACTTTCAAAATGCATGACTTTACAAACAAGTTTGATTGACAATGCTTGTCTTATTGGATTATAATTAGAACATGAAGCAAGTAGAAATTTATACAGACGGAGCGTGTAGCGGAAACCCCGGCCCCGGTGGCTGGTGTGCAATTTTGTTATATGGAAAAAAAGAAAAGGTTTTGTCAGGAGGGGAGCGTGCCACCACCAACAACCGCATGGAGCTAAAGGGAGCCATTGAAGGGTTGAGCGCGCTGAAAGAACCTTGTGCGGTAAAATTATATACAGACTCAGCTTATGTGTGCAATGCGTTTTTGCAAGATTGGATATCCGGCTGGGTTTTAAACGGATGGAGAAGCGCAAACAAAAAGCCCGTGCTCAATCAGGATTTGTGGGAAGAACTTTTAAATTTAACAAGGAAACACACTGTAAGATTTGTGAAAGTTAAGGGCCACGCTGACAATGAGTATAACAACAAGTGCGATAAAATCGCCGTAAAAGAAAGTGAGAAATTTAAAAGCGATTTGACAAAACTGACATAAAAACAAAAAAGAGATTTAATCTCTTTTTTATTTTATGATGCTTATTATTTTATTCTTTACAAACACAATCTTTTTGGCTGCACTAACATCAATATTAGTGGTAGCTTTGATTTTTTCCAAGACTTGCTCTTGGCTGTCGTCCTGATTTACCACAACCACACCCTTAAGCTTGCCGTTTATTTGCACAGGCATATTAAAGGTTTTGTCAAGCAAATATTTTTCATCTGCCTTTGGCCAAACGGACTTATATATCGGCGGCTTGCCTATAATTTCACTCAGTTCCTCAGTTGTGTGCGGAGCGAACGGGTAGAGCAGCTGCAAAAAGATATACAATTCATCTTTGGTGATATATCCGTCGTTTGTCACCACATTCAAAAATTCCATAAGTGATGCAATAGCTCCGTTAAACTTAAGATTTTCGCTGTCATCATCAACTTTTTTTATAAGCTGATTTATTTTGTATATATGCTTTTCACTTATTTCGTCACCTTTTACAATATCGGGCAGGTTCCAAACTCTTCTAATAAATCTTTCACAGCCAAACAATGCGTCATCATTCCATGGAGCCGCGGCAGAGAAGTCTCCCAAAAAGTAAAGGTGCACTCTAAACACATCGGCACCGTGTCTGTCGGTATACTCAATGGGCCCCACGACATTACCTGCAGACTTGCTCATTTTTGAGCCATTGGAAGATAATATCAGCCCCTGCTGCACACGTCTCTTAAAAGGCTCATCAAAATCAACAACGCCGAGGTCAAACAAAAACTTGTGCCAAAATCTGGCGTAAATCAAATGTCTTGTTACATGCTCCTGACCACCGGAATACAGGTCAACCTGATTCCAATACTTCATTTTGTCTTTACTTACAAACTCTTTATTGTTGTGCGGGTCCATAAATCTCAGCCAATAAGCACTTGACCCCGCCCACTGCGGCATAGTGTCAGTTTCACGCTGAGCAGGTCCATTACATTTGGGACACTTACAATTTACAAAGTCTTGTGCTCGTGACAGCGGACTGTTGCCTTCTTCATCAGGCTTATAATCGTCTACAAAAGGAAGTGTTAATGGCAGCTCACTTTCGGGCACGGGCACAGTTCCGCATTTTTTGCAATAAACAATGGGTATAGGCTCGCCCCAATAACGCTGTCGGTTAAAGGCCCAATCAGTGATGGCATAGTCCACATGCGTGCGGCCTATTTTGTTTTTAATACAATAATCACTCACGGACTTAGTGGCGTCGGCTATATTCATGCCGTTGATAAAATCTGAATTTATATGCTTACCATCACCCTCATAAGCCTTTTGAGTGATATCTCCCTCAATAATCTGCAAGATGTTAAGTTTATACTTTTTTGCAAACTCATAGTCGCGCTGATCATGAGCAGGAACGGCAATAATGGCACCCGTTCCGTGACCGCCCAAAACATAATCCGCTACAAAAATGGGAATCTCTTTGCCGGTAAAAGGATTAACCGCATTTATTCCGTCAAGCTTTACGCCTGTTTTTTGTTTGTTAAGCTTGCGGTCAAATTCCTTTTTAAACTTGCTTTGTTCAACATATTTTGAAACTTGCGTCGCATTTCTAATGTCTTTACTCTTCAAAAGCTTGTGTTCAGGGGCAATAACCAAAAAAGTTATACCAAAAACCGTGTCGGCACGAGTGGTGTATACTGTAATTTTTTCTCCGTTTGTGGTTAAAAAGTCAATCTCAAGGCCCTCGCTTTTGCCAATCCAATGACGCTGACCCTGCTTGACAGATTCCAAAAATTCTGTTCGGTCTAAGCCTTCCAGCAGCCTTTCGGCATAGTCGCGTATCTTCAAAAACCACACCATACGCTCTTTTTGAACAACCTTGGTATGGCAGCGGTCACATTTGCCGCCTTCACAATCCTCATTGGCAAGCACACATTTGCATTTCTCACAAAAGTTTACTTTGCTGACAGCCCTATAGGCAAGTCCGCGTTTAAACATCTGCAAAAATATCCACTGTGTCCATTTATAAAATTCTGGCTCACATGTGGCAATTTGGCGTGACCAATCCACACCAAAACCCAAACGCTTAATTTGAGCGGAAAAATTGGCGATAGTGGCCTTAGTCAGTTCGCCCGGGTGCTTACCGGTTTTTATGGCGTAATTTTCGGCAGGTAAACCAAACGCGTCATAGCCAACGGGGCACAAAACATTGTAGCCCTGAAGTCTGCGCTTGCGGGCAAGTGCTTCAACGGCAGAATAAGCCCGCACGTGACCTACGTGCATACCGGCACCGCTAGGGTAAGGAAATTCAAACAGCAAATATTGTTTGGAACGGCAATCCTCATCAACGGCCTTAAAGGCGTTGTCTTTCTCCCAAATCTTTTGCCATTTTTGTTCAATTTCACGATATTTATATTCTCTCATATTTTCTCTCCTTGTGTGTACACCCGCGGACGTTAGCCTTAATCTGCTTGTGATATTTTTATAAAAACTAGTATTTATAAAAAAATCCGACAGTATGTGCTGTCGGTTAACCTATAGCACCACCAAAAAGCGCATGCCTTGTGACATGCCCATTTATGATAGTAGTGTATAGAATTCTATTTTCATGATTTTATTATACCTCAAAGGTTTTGTTTTTGTCAATCATTATGTTATATCCCTGTGCTTAAATGTTGCAAAGGTTATAATATTTAGAAGCAGCAGCAAGCCTACGACAACAACTGAAGTATAGATTATGGTAGTGTCGGCAAACACGGGATTTATAAACAGGTTAGTAAAGGTTTCGCCCGACCGATACTGATTTATAAACGAGCCTCCGAAATACTTAAAGAAGTCAAGGTTGCTGAATATCACATACTTAAGCCAATTTGCACCCGCCGCCACAAAGGTTATTACCATACTTATCAAATATAGAAGAACTGAGATAATTACGGCACCCACATGAGACTTAAACAACGTAGAAATCGCAAAAGCCAGCAGCACAAATATCCACGCCTTTATAATCAAAGCAGCAAGATATATAAGCAGCAGCACCCAGGCGTTTAGCGTAAAGGGCAGAGTTGCATTGAATATTACAAGCACCGGAAGTGAAGCCAGCGCGCCTGTTCCGTATATAAACAGTGAGGCTATAATAGCTATGATGGTTGACAGCACAGTAAACAATGTCACAAAGAAGAAAGCAGCCATCATTTTGGAGCACATTATTTTGCCGCGATTATATGGCCTTATGGCAAGCAGTTTGATTGTACCGCTGCTTTGCTCACCTGCAATCATTCCGGCACCAAGCACCACACCATAAGCAATTATTACAAAAGCAAAAATTTCAAGCACAAAATATATAAAGTCATATGCGTTGGTATAAAAATCACTGTTCCTGCCAAACGCAAACACATTTGCATAGTCATATTCGGCCTTATCGTTGTCAAAAAGAAATTTGTATTTGGTCAGTTCTTCTGTTCGTTGATAATTATTAAAGTTTTCAAAGCCGATATATCCGCTCATTTCAGCGTCACTTTTGCCTGCGGCGGCACTCAGCATAATAGCATTATCCAAAATTCTGGTTGTGTTTTTTGAAAGGGCAGCATAAGCCCAAATTTTTTCGTCTATATCTATTTTACCCTGAGCCTGAGCCGCTGGGTCACTAGGAACACCTAGAGCAAGTGCCAATATTTCATTGTTTAAATCAGTCAAATGAGCAGGCACGCCGACATAATAGTCCTCATAAATCTGCTGCAGCATCTGGTTATCGTATTCTATATTTTTTACGTTTACAAAGTGTGTGTCAAGGTCACGGATATACCCAAAGTCAATAAGGTTTGCCCGCAGGTTGATATAGTCTATACGGTCCTGCACACCAGCACTAAAAACATTAAGTCTTTGAATAAGCCCTTCAAGCACACTTCTTATTTGCTCGTTGGTTTCCTTTGACACCAAAACGAGGGGAGTTATGCTGGTGACAGTTTCGGAATATTTGTTTGAAAGCGTGTTAGCACTGTTTTTCATGCCCAAAACCGCACTTTCAAGCTCAGTTCTCACCGAAGTGATATCCAAAGGCAAGGTGCCCATAATTCCTTCAAACTTGCCGTAAAAATCTTTTAGCGTAACAGGGTTTATAGTGTCAACAACAGGGCGTACAAAATATGACAGAATGTTGTCATAGACCACATTTCGGGCGGGGTTGCTCAAAATATCTTCGGCAATAATAACCCTGTCCGTCAGACTTTGGTCGCGCTCTGGTTTTATGTTTACGCTAAAATAACTGTTGTGAGCCGACACTGTTGTGCCGTCAATTACAGGAAGCGCATCTGTTCGCGCAGAGGGCTTAAAAATCATAGGAGCAAGTATCAGCACCAGCACCAAAAGAGCTGTCATAATATATATGCCGGGCCGCAATATTATTTTTCGAAGCTCTCCTCTAAATAATTTAAACATACTTTTCTCCTTATTTATTGTGGCAGTAATGTCCCATTAAGTATTTACTGCAGAATTGTTCAGTTTTTTGTTTTCTATCTTGTCGTTCCCGTTGTGGTCGTTGTAGTTGTGGTTGTCTGATAGGTAAGTCTGTCCTGATTTCCAAAAGAAAGCCGCTCATTTTCAATGGTTTCTAAAAAAGCCTCTTCCAAGGTCTTTACCGTTGAAGTAATTGAATAAATCCGCAGTCCTTTTTTTACCAGATAGTTTGTTATCTCGGGCACTTCTTCAATAGGAAGCCCAACTGTCAGGGTATTATCTTCAAGAGTTATGCTGTCAAGCGTTTCATATTTTTCAAACAGCAGCTTTCCTGCGTAGTTGGGGAAGTTAACCGTTATCTGAATTCTCGGAGCACCCCCTTTGGTCATGTCGGCAACGCTGCGGATGCTAACCAACACGCCCCGGTCGATGATGCCGATTGTGTCGCAAATAAGCTCCATTTCAGCAAGACCGTGGCTTGAGATAAGGATTGATATGCCTTCGGCTTTGGCAAGCTTGGTGAGGAATTTTCGCATATCAATAACACCGCTGGGGTCAAGACCATTGGTGGGCTCGTCAAGTATCAACAGTTTAGGCCTGTGCAAAAGCGCCTGAGCAATGCCTATGCGCTGCTTCATTCCGAGAGAGTAGGTCTTTATTTTATCTTTCATTCTGTCTTTAAGACCCACAAGCTCAACAACCTGATTTATACGGTCTTTGTCAATGTCTTTATATAGGCTGGCATAATACTTTAAATTTTCAAGTCCTGAAAAATTTTTATACATTTCAGGGTTTTCAATAATTCCGCCAACATTTATGATGGCTTTTTCAAATTCTTTTTTGATGGAGTGTCCGCAAATTATAGCATCGCCCGAGGTGGGAGCGGCAAGGCCGCAAACCATGCGAAGAACGGTAGTTTTTCCGGCGCCATTCGGGCCAAGAAAACCGAAAATCTCTCCTTCAAAAACCTCAAAGGAGACATTATTCACGGCAGTCCTGGATCCAAATGTTTTGGTAAGGTTCTTTACCTCTAAATTAACTTTCATAGGCACCCCATTTTATGATATTATATCACACGCGTTTTATTATGTAAATACCGATATGACAAGAAAATGTCATACATTATATCTTTTGCTTCGAAGTAAAATGTAATACAGAAGCCCTGCCACAATATAGTTTGTGCTAAGAATTATGGGAAGCAGCCAATAATTAAGAAAATCCAGCTGGTTGAGGGCAGTCATACCCATAAATAAACTTATTGAAAATACAAACACTACGGTAATCATCACAGCAAGCAGCCTGTTAAACAAGCTTATGTTCACCCTAAATGTTGAAGCGATTTTTCTATCGGGATTTATCATATAAGCCAGACTATAAAAGAGTGGGTAGGCAAATATCACGCCAATGGCTATAAAGTAAAGGTTTTCTTGAGCTGCCGGCAGCAGGTTTACCGATTTCATAATAAAGTAAGCAGCCACAATCTCCGCCGCCATAATGAGCCACAACAGCCAGCCCTGAACCAACTTGAGCTTGCTGTATTTGATAAAATTGTCGCCCGTACGGATTATATTTTTGTGCTTAACATACTTTTTGACCCTTATGCCATCCATAGCAAGGTCGCTCTTAAACATTTCAAAACTGTTTGCGCTGACATTATAATCGTCATACTGCGGGCTGATATTGACAAGCTGCGGAGTTTCGGATGCAGGAAGGGGAGCCTCTTCAGGTATAGGCTGCACTGCGTTCTCGCTTTCACCCTCATACTGTTTGAGATATTGCTGCTCATCAAAGCGTTTTTTTTCATAGGGATCACCGCGGCCCCCACCGGCATAAAGCCCGCCTAATATATTTTTGTAATCTATATCAGGCTCTTCGCTTCTAACGCGCTCTTTGGGCTTAACCGTATATGTAGCCGGATTATATTCATATCTTGAAGAATATTGTTCGCTAAAACCGGTTTCAACTCTTTGTTCGTCGCTTAAAACCTCACTAAACTTGCTGAGATCTCCCGGAGCATAGGGGTCTTTTTCCTGAGCTTCAGGCTCCATATGCTCATGAAACTCAATTTCCTTAACCTCGTGATGAGTGATTTCTTTTAGTTCTGCGTCCTGTTCAGGCTCATCATTTGCCGGTGTATCATCCAGACCAAAATCACTCAAAGACAAACCTGAAATATCAACATCCTCTGTGTCTTCACTGTTGGCATATGAATTATAATTCTTCTGCAGGTTTTCAAGGTCGCGTGTATTTACACTTTCATAAGACTTAAAAATAGGAGAGAGCGGCTGGATGGTGCTTTTGGGGTCAGCACTGTCGCTGAACTTGTTTTGATATAAATTTGTTTCAGTCTTTATCTCAGCCGCATCGCTGGCTACAAACTTAGAAGCAACATTAAATAAATCATATTGCACAAAAGAAGCCGGTGCAGATTCTTCTGCATCTACTTTTGGAATTGGCTTTGTGAAGGCAAACAGATTTTCCTGCTTAACCACTTTTATACTGTCGCTTTTTTGTTCTTCCTGAGTTTTTTGCGGCTCAGCGCTCAACGCCTTAAGTTCTTCGGTGTTAAGCGACGAAACAAGAGCGTTATAATTCGCCCAATTGCTTTTATTGCGTTCATATTGCTCGCGTCCGCCCTCAGTAATGCTGTAATAATGCCTTCTGCCGCCCTGATCGCTCTCATCCCAATAAGAAGATATCACGCCTTTTTCGCTCATACGCCTGAGGCTACTATAAAGGCTGGGCTGCTTCAGCACAAGCTTACCGCCGCTTTTCTGCTCAATATCTTTGCAGATTTCATATCCATATTTATCACCGTCAAGTAGGCTGTTCAGCACTATTTGTATAATGGTGCCGCGGTTTGCCTTTGTTTCTTCTGCCATAATAATCCCTCTTAAAAAATTATACAAAAAAAAGGCAAAAAAGTCAATAAAATACTATGCAAAATATGCTTTTTGTCTGAATTTATGCTATAATGGACTAAGTAGAGGCTTTTGAATAATACTATGCAAAGTTTGAATAATACTATGCAAAACTTAATAGATATCGCCGACATTCTGCGTGAGCGTCGCAGAAGCGTTAAGATAACCATAGACACCCACGGAAAGCTGGTGGTTTTTGCACCCATAAAAATGAATACTCAACGGCTTGGTGAAATCATAAATCAAAAAGCCAAATGGATTGAAAAAAAGATGCAGCAGATAGCACAGGTGAATATTGACCATCAAACCATAATCAACTTTAAACAAATTTCAGTGTGCGGAACGCTTTATGACATCACCGCCGGCGACACAAAGACAATAACAATTGAAAAAAATCAGGTAATCGTGCCAAATAAATATTATATAGAAGGCTCATACATAAAACACTTATTGAAATGGCAAAGGGCACTAGGGGCGGAAATACTTACCAAACGGCTTGAGACGCTTGGGAAGACGCACGGGATAGGTTATAAAAGCCTGAAAATCGGCGACTTTAAAGCAAAATGGGGTAGTTGTGATACAAATAAGAATATCAAATTAAATTGGCGGCTTGTAATGCTGCCGCACAATGTCATTGATTATGTAATTCTGCATGAGCTTAGCCACACATATGAGATGAACCATTCGCAAAAGTTTTATGCAGTGCTTGAGCGCCTCATGCCAGGCTGGAAGCAGGCACGTCTCACACTCAAACGCAACAACTTTCTGCTTGGGATTTATAGGTGACTGAGATTTCATTTTCTTAAAAGCCCGTAGTGTCCACACGATTGAAACGGGGCTGAACTTTGCCTGCCAAAAAGAATGTTACGTTAAATATTCGACAAAAGGGCGGTGAAAGACACCGCTTTTTTGTCGAATATTTTTGTTAAAAAAGGTTGTTTTTTTAGAAAAGAGGTTAAAAGAAGGGCCAAAATGGGGCCTACATAATCTATTCGCAAAAGACAGCTTTTGCGAATAGATATGGGTATTTTTGCCTGAAAACAGTGGTGCTATGCAAAAAACGAATTTGTGTGTTTATATTTGTTTTTTTATTTTTATTCTGCCTAATATGTTATTAAAGAACTTCAAAAACTTTGCTTTTATTTTTTTGTATTGTTAAGGGCTCGCTTTATACATCCTTGAGCGCCAGCAATCTGCTGCAGCTGCTCAGGAAAGTTTTTATGTGATATTGATCTGCGCCTGCTATCGGAAAACTACTAAGCTGCCCGCCGTTAAAAGATTTAAAACTACTCAGCGGACAATTCAGTAAATAATTTATACTTTTGACATAAACCTTATATACATCACTGCCTTTAAGCAATGAGTTTGGTATGTTGTATACTACCATCTCAACCAGATATTTGTTTGCAAATGAACTGCCGAACCATTTATTGGCCACAACAGCTTTACGGAAGTTTTTAAAAATTCTTACAATTTTGTTAAAGTTGCCGTCTGTATCATCGTCTTTCTTTTTCATAGCTTCAGCATAGCCGAAAATATCAAGATTTTCAGTTGTTTTTCGCACAGGATTCCACAGTGACAGCACAAAATTTGTGTCATAGGCATTATACGTGCCGAGGCGTAACATAATTTTAAAGCCAAGCTCCTTGTTAGATAATATTTTTATTCCTTGTTGAGTTATAATGATTGTAGTGTCAGCCGAAAACAATTTAATAAATTCATCAAACAAAAGCTGTATGATTTGATGTGTAGTGTTGTCTGAACTGACTGCGTCGCGGTCTTTCTGTTTTTTAATCTCAGACATAAGTCTTATGTAGGCGGAATTTGTAAACGCCATTTGAGGATTGCTGGTGACAAGAGCTATTTCAATTTCATCGTTTGTGTCAACAAAGGTGCCGTTGGTGAGCTCACCCATCGGAAAAACACGCACTTCCTCGGGCGTCAGTGTAGACACCTTACCGGTTAGCCCCTCAAGCGCCTCTATGATTACATTAAGTGCAATTTTATAATTTTCTTTGGCAGTATCGCCATTAACTTCTGTTGCAAATTGTTCAATTCTTTGTTTTTTCAATTTCGGCTCCTTTTCGGGGGCGTCCCACGAGTAATTTTATGAAGCGGGCTTTGCGGCGTGAGCCAGAAGGCTCACGCCGGCGCAACAAGTAGTTGCGCCGCGCAAACTCCTGTTTGCGCCAAAGCCCGACCTCTTTCATTTCTTTTTTGGTTCCAGCTTAGTTTTGCCTCCCATATAAGGCTGAAGAGCTTTTGGTATATTTACCGAACCATCTTTTTGCAGATGATTTTCAAAAAACACAGTCAACACCCTGGGTGTAGCCACAACGGTGTTGTTTAAAGTGTTCGCAAAAACTGTACCACTTGCCGTCTTATATCGCATACCCAGCCTTCGTGCCTGAGCGTCTCCCATATCCGAACAGCTTCCAAGCTCCAAATACTTTTGCTGCCTCAGACTAAATCCCTCAATATCGCAACCCTTAACCTTTAAATCGGCCAAATCCCCGCTACATGATTCTAAAATACGCACCGGCAGTTCAAGACTTTTAAAAAAATCAACCGCAAAATGCGACATTTTATCATACCACATTCTAGCTTCTTCTTTTTTGCAAATTACTATCATTTCCTGCTTTTCAAACTGATGAACTCTGTATATGCCGCGTTCCTCAATGCCGTGTGCACCAACTTCTTTACGGAAGCACGGCGAATATGACGTAAGACAAATCGGAAGATCTTCTTCCTTTAAAACGGCATCTTTATATTTTCCTATCATTGAGTGCTCGCTGGTGCCTATCATATAAAGGTCCTCGCCTTCAATTTTATACATCATAGCGTCCATTTCAGCAAAGCTCATAACGCCTCTGACCACGTCTGCGTGTATCAAAAACGGAGGAATACAATAATTAAAACCCTTGTCTATCATAAAATCACGGGCATACGACAAAATGGCTGAATGAAGCCTTGCCACATCACCCATCAAAAAATAAAATCCATTACCTGAGGTTTTTCCGGCACTATCTTTGTCAAGCCCACACAAATTCTCCATAATATCGGCATGATATGGAATTTCAAAATCCGGCTTCTTTGGCTTGCCAAACACTTCACGCTCAACATTTTCGGCGTCGCTGCGGCCAACCGGCACATCATCAGCTATGATATTTGGAATTGTCATCATAATTTGGTTGATTTTTGTGCCTACCTCATTATATTCCGTCTCAAGCTCAGCAACCTTAGTGTTTATATCCACAACCTGTTTTTTCAGCGTTTCAGCCTGACTGCTTTTCTTTTGCTTCATAAACTCGCCAATTTCTTGGCTCAACTTGTTGCGGCTGCTTCTGAGACTGTCAATTTCCTGCTTAAGACTGCGGCTTCTTATGTCGAGAGTTTTCACCTCATCAACAAGCGGCAGTTTTTTGTCCTGAAACTTCTTTTTTATATTTTTTTTGACCATTTCAGGATTGTTTCTTATAAGCTCTATGTCTATCATTTTTCCTCCAAAAGTTTGCACAGCATTATGCAATTTATATTATAATATTCCCTGCCAAAAATGTCAAATGAATGCCCGCCTTTTTCTCTTAACTCCAAGTAACTAAATATATTCGCTTAAACTTTTTGACATAAGGCAAAATAAATACATATCTACTTTGACGCATATGCATTACGGCTAAAATCCAAGAAACTTATATGCAGGTACTAATTCCTTTACAACCTGTGCGAAATTTGATAAAATGTATTTGTGAGTAATTATTTTGTCGAACGCAACGAAAAAAATACGCAAGCTCTAGACAACATCATGGGTGAGCTTCCCGAATTTTGCGAAGACTTTTTCATAGGTATTGAAAGCCGGACCACCCCTCTTACTCGAATAAACTATGCGAGGGATCTGGGCATTTTTTTTGACTTTTTAGTAAAAAAACTTCCCAAATTCGACAACTTTCGGATTACCGAGCTCGAACTTAAGCACCTAAATGCAGTCACCTCTTCAAATATTGAAAAGTTTTTATCATATCTGAGTTTTTATGAGCATAACGGCAAAAAAATTCAGAATAACGACAAGGCAAAGGCACGCAAGTTGGCAGCAGTGCGCAGTCTTTTTAAATATTTTTTTAACAAAGATAAGCTGGACGCCAATGTTGCAACAAAAATAGAAATGCCAAAAATTCACACTAAAGAAATTATCCGCCTTGAGGTTGACGAGGTGGTAAAGCTTTTGGACCAAACCGAAGCCCCTATCAAATTCAGCCATATGCAACTTGAATTTAATAAGCATACCAGAACACGAGATTTAGCAATTTTAACGCTTTTTTTAGGAACAGGTATTCGTATAAGCGAGCTTGTGGGTTTAAATTTGGATGATATCGACTTTAATGCAAATAGTTTCAGAATTATGCGAAAAGGCGGAAATCAGGCAATATTATACTTTTCGGATGAAGTGGCTGATGCCTTAAGAGAATATTTTGAAAAACGCAAGCTTAACAAAAAAACCGACGACAATGCACTATTTCTATCGCTTCGAAACGAAAGAATCGGCGTTAGAGCTGTTGAAAAATTAGTAAAAAAATATAGTTCGGTATCCACTCCTCTCAAAAAAATTACACCCCACAAGCTAAGAAGTACATACGGCACAAATTTATATCGTGAAACAGGCGATATTTATATGGTGGCCGATGTTTTGGGGCATAAAGACGTAAACACCACACGAAAACATTACGCCGCCATAAGTGAGGATATCCGAAAATCCGCTGCAAATAAGGTGAAACTGCGGGATAATTAGGAGAAAATCTATGCTAAAAATAGAAGAAACCCTAAATAAACTCCTTCGTATTCTTAAAATTCATCTTAGCGAGCATGGATATCCTCCTACCGTGCGCGAGCTTATGCAAGAAATGAATGTTAAATCAACTTCCACTATATTCTATTACCTGACAAAACTTGAAGAAAGAGGTAAAATCAGAAAAGGCACCAATAAAAACCGTGCCATAGAAATTATACCGGACTATTCACAAAGCCTGAACGAACAATTTTGCACTATCCATAAAATAACCATTAAAAAGCCTCTGTCTCTTGATTATTATAATCAAAGCTTTAAGGTATCGGCCAATCTTTTTAACGGAGATTTGTTTGCAATCAGCGTTGACAGCGACAGCATGACAGGTATCGGAATTATTAAGGGGGACTTGGCTATAATAAAAAAACAAACTTACGCCGACAACGGCGATATTATTTTATGTGTAATAAACAATGAACCGATTTTTAGACGGTTTTTCAGGCAGGACGGAAATATAATGTTAAAAGCCTACAACAACAAATATGCTCCGCAATATTTTTTTGATGTCAAAATTTTGGGACGGGTTGTGGGTATTATACGATTTTTGTAACAAAAGCCCGTATCTATTTCCTTAAATTCCCTATAGCCTCATTCAGTGCAAGCTTAACATGCTCATACGTAAGCCCGCCCTGTAAATATAAAATATATGGTTCCCTAATAGGCGCGTCGCACGACAACTCAATTGACGCTCCCTGAACAAATGTACCTGCCGCCATAATAACCTGATCAATATACCCCGGCATATCCCAAGGTTCAGGGTCAACAAAACTATCCACAGGAGATGCATGCTGAATACCCACACAAAAATTGACAAGCTCTTGTTTAGTCTTAAATTTTATATCCCTGACAATATCATACATAGGCTCTTGGGCTTTAGGAAAAACCTCAAAGCCCAAATCCTCCATGGTCTGAGCAATTAAAAGTCCACCTTTGAGCGATTGTAAAACAATATGAGGTGCCATAAAAAGCCCCTGATAAAGAAGCCTGTAGCCTTGCTCATTAGAACCCACTTCAAGACCTAGTGACGGAGACGTGTGTGAGGTGGCAATAAGAGCAATCGCCCGCTGAGTGCCGACAATATATCCGCCGGTGGGAACAATTCCTCCGCCGGGATTTTTTATAAGCGACCCAACCGCAATGTCGGCACCGACCTCACATGGTTCACGCATATCTACAAATTCACAATAACAGTTGTCCACAAAAATAAATCCGGTTTTATTAACAGTACGTATCTTTTTTATTATGTCCTCAATTTGCTCTATACTCAAAGCATCCCTCAAACTATATCCCTTTGAACGCTGCAAAAATATTATTTTGGGATTTTTTGCTACTTCTTCTAAAATTGCCTTTTCATCAAACTTACCGTCTTTAAGGTCAATCTGTTTATACATAACACCAAAATCCTTCAAACTGCCATTATCTTTGTCACCATCACCGAATATTGTTATGTCCATGGTGTCATAAGGCTTGCCGGTTATAGCCAACATAGTGTCGCCCGGGCGCAGAATTCCATAGAGAGCAACTTTCAGTGCATGTGAGCCGCAAGTGATATTATATGACACAATTGCAGCCTCGGCCCCGAACACCTCGGAATACACCTTAAACAAATTATCTCTGCCCGCATCATCATAACCATAACCGGTAGTGCCCGCAAAATGCCTCAGAGCTACCCTGTTGTTTTTAAGCGCACTCAAAACCTTGTGTTGATTAAAAAGTGCTGTATCCTCTAAAGCCTTAAACCTAGGCTGTATTTTCTGTTCAGCTTTTGTAATAATCGGTTTTATATTCATTATCTTTCTCCTTATTTTTTAGATAAAAAGTCTTTGAAATAGTCAAATATTTTGTTTTTTTCAAGTATTGGGTCAATCCATACAGCCGTTTTAAAGCCTTTAAAATAGGTTATTTGCCGTTTTGCAAAATTTCTGCTGTGTTGGGCAGCCAAACTGACTTGTTGTTCCAGCGCATCTTGGTCGTTTAGATAAGGCAAAAATTCCCTGTAGCCTATAGCCTGCATACTTTGACAATCCTGGGTCAGATTATACTGTTTGACTACCCGCTTTATTTCTTCAAAAAGGCCAAGCCTTATCATATCATCAAATCTGCGGTTGATATTTTGATACAACTTTTCTCTGGGCGGATTTAGCACCGCCAGCGCAAAATCATACTGAGGCTCGGGGTCGTTGATTTCACTCTTGGGCTTTCCCGTCACCTCAAAAATTTCAAGTGCGCGGATTATTTTTTTGATATTGTTCTTATCAATTGCTTCGGCCGACTTACTGTCAACACGCTTCAACATATCATATAAATACTCGCTGCCGTGTTCCTCATAAAGTTTTCTATATTTTCCACGAACTTCAGTCGGGCCTCCTGTGTTACCAAAACTCATATTAAAAATCAACGCCGAAATATAAAAACCGGTGCCGCCCACAATTATAGGAACCTTATTCCTTGCCAAAATATCGTCTATAAAGCTTTGGGCCATATACTTATATTGCTTGACACTAAAGCCTTGGTCAGGGTTTATTATGTCAAGCATATAATGCGGCACACCTTGTTTTTCGGCTACTTTACCCGTTCCGATATCCATATCCTTATAAATCTGCATCGAATCGGCAGAGACAATTTCGCCGTTAAATTGCTTAGCGCACTCAATGGCTATATCCGTCTTTCCGCTGCCCGTAGGCCCGGTTATCACTAAAATTTTAGGCTTTTTCATACAATCCTCTTAAACCATTTGTCAACGTCGGTTTTTTTAAGCCTTACGCAAACAGGCCTACCGTGCGGACAAAGCAAGGTTGTTCCCGATTTGCTGATTTCTTTAAGCAGCGTTGCAATTTCAGTGCCATTTAAATCATGCCCGGCTTTGACCGCTGCCTTGCATGCCTTTGTGGCCAAAAAGTGCCTGACTTCAACGCTGCTGCCAAGCTTGTTAAGGTTTTTAAGACTGTCATCAAAATATGCACTCAGGTCTATTTGACTGAGGCTAAGCGGCACACTTGAAACCTTGTATGAAAGATTGCCAAACTCCGAAACCTCAAAGCCCAGCTCACCAAAATCATTAAGGTGTTCCTTTAAAAATACATCCTCAACACTATTAATCCGCAACACATACGGCACAAACAGCTGTTGGATATTAACCTGTTTCTTTTCAAATTCGGCCGAAAATTTGTCAAACAAAAGCCGCTCGTGCGCTGCGTGCTGGTCAATAAAATATGCTTCACCTTTGTGCTCCACAATTATGTAGGTGGTAAATACTGTGCCGATTATCTTAAAATCCTCAACTCCTTCGGCAAGTGAAACTTCAGGCTGAGCAGCTGCCTTGACATAATTCTGAAGTGTCTGATAATATATTCCACCATCATCCTTTAGCGTTGCCACAGGCGTAATAGGAATATTTGGCAGTATCGGACTTGAAACTGCGGGCTTTGTGTCAATTGTTTGCATAGTATTATGCAATTTTTCATCCAAGGTTTGCATAGTATTATGCAAACTCTCCCCAAAACTCCTGCCCGTCACCTTTGGCATCGGCACAATCGGCTCGTTTTCAGCAGTTGTCACAGCGTCAACAATATTGTTGGCGTTAAGCAACGCGCCGCTGACAGCATTGCTTACCGCAACATACACACCATTGGAGTTTACAAATCTTACAGCCAGCTTGTTTGGATGAACATTTACATCAACATCCTCATAGGGCATATTTATAAAAAGAACAAAAAACGGGAACCTGCCCTTCATCATATAGTTCGAAAAAGCATTGAAAACCGACGTTGAAACAAGACTGTCAACAACATACCTGCCGTTTATGACCAGCGTCTGATAAGTACGATTAGGCTTAGTATAAGTCGGTCGGCCCACAAAACCGGATATGGTTAGGCTAGAATTTTTATATTCTACACTGATTAAGTTTCCCGTTGTTTCCTTGCCATAAATCACATAAATCGCCTCTTCAAGGCCTTTGCCCGTTGTCTGATATACAATTTTGCCGTCGACAATATACTTAAAACTGATATTCGGATGGGCTAAGATTGTGCGCTCAACCAGATTGGTGATATAACTTTCTTCAGTTTTGGCTGACTTTAAAAACTTGGCTCGGGCCGGAGTATTAAAAAATAAGTTATTCACCACAACATGCGTCCCTTCGGGGCACCCCTTAGGATGGGGTTTAGAAATGGTTCCGCCTCTTACTTCAACCTCACCGCCGGTAGTGGCTCCTTTAGTTTTGGAGCTCAACATAATTTCACTTACCGAGCCGATGCTGGCAAGTGCTTCACCTCTAAAACCCAGCGTAGCGATTGAATTCAGGTCGTCGGTTGTTTTGATTTTGCTGGTTGCATGCGGCAAAAATGCGGCCGTCAGGTCATCAAAGTCAATTCCACTGCCGTTGTCAGTCACTTTCACAGAGCGCATACCGCCGCCCACAACTTCTATTATTATACTGTCAGCCCCCGAATCAACGCTATTTTCAACAAGCTCCTTGACAATCGAATGAGGACGTTCAACAACTTCACCCGCTGCAATTCGATTGTATATGCTACTGTCTAATATGTTTATTTTCATTAGTCACTCCTTTTAGCTTTATCGCTTAGTTCCTTTAAAATGTCAAACGCCACCAAAGGAGTAACAGTATTCATATCAAGGTTTTTCAGCTTGCCTGTTAGTTCCCCCTTTGGTTCTTTGGATTTTTCAAGTGTTACAAGCTTACTGCTACCCTCAAGGTCATTTTGCTCAAGGGTATGCAAAATCTGCTTAGCCCGCCCTATTATATTTGAACCTATGCCGGCAAGGGACGCCACTTCAATTCCAAAGCTTCGGCTGGTGCCTCCTCTTACAATTTTGTGAAGGAAAATTATGCTGTTGTTAAACTCCTGAATAGCCACGCGGTAATTATTCGTTCCCTCCAGCTGCCCTTCAAGTTCAGTAAGCTCGTGATAGTGCGTGGCAAAAAGTGTTTTGGCTTTTATGTTTTTGGTTACATGTTCAATTACCGCCCACGCAATACTGAGCCCGTCAAAAGTGGAAGTACCTCGGCCAACCTCATCCAAAACAAGCAGACTGTTTTTGGTTGCATTGTTTAAAATGTTTGAAACCTCAACCATCTCCACCATAAACGTACTCTGCCCATATGCCAGATCATCGCTGGCGCCAATCCTAGTAAAAATTCGGTCAGTAAGGCTAATCTCAGCAGATTTTGCCGGAACAAAACTGCCCATGTGAGCAAGCAGAACAATGAGTGCCACCTGCCTCATATAGGTACTTTTGCCGGCCATATTAGGACCGGTAATTATCATAGTTCTGTTTTTATCACAGTCAAGATAGCAGTCATTAGGAACAAACTGCTCATCTTTAAGCAACGCTTCAACCACGGGATGCCTGCCATCTGTTATATTGATTGCCTTTATGCCGCCGTTTATAACGGGCTTTATAAAGCCGCGTGTCTTTGCAGTTTCAGCAAGTGCACATATACAGTCAAGCATAGCAATGTCTCCTGCCGTTTTTTGAAGAGCTGTTACAGCGGTTTTTAAAAACTCTTTAAGCTCGCTGTATAACTGCTGTTCAAGCTTGAGTGAAAGCTCTTCGCTGTTCATTATTTTTTCTTCAATCTGTTTGAGTTCTTCGGTGACATATCGCTCAGCTCCTACCACCGTTTGCTTGCGTTGATATCTATACGGCACCTGATCCTGCTGAGACTTGGGAACCTCTAAGTAATATCCAAACACACGCGTATATCCAACCTTAATGTTTTTGATACCCGTTTGCTCACGCTCGGTTGCCTCAAGTGCCGCAAGCCATTGCTGAGCGTCAGTTGTTGTGGCACGAAGATTGTCAAGGTCACCGCTAAATCCCTTCTTTATATAACCTCCGTTGGTAAGCACCAAAGGTGGTTCCTCATCAATAGCCTTTTCAATCTCTTCAAAAACTTCTTTAAGTTTATAAAAATCCGAAATAAGCCCATTTAAAGTCTCACTCTTAAGATTTTTTACAAGTACACTAAGCTCCATTGCTTCTTTAATCGAATTTTTGAGCAAAATCAAATCGCGCGGCATAACGGTATTAAAGGATATTTTGCCAGCAATCCTGCTGATATCCGAAACTTTTGAAAGACTCGCCGTTATGTCATTAAACAAAATATGCTCGCCAATAAGTTCTTCCTCAGCCTCAAGTCTGCGATTGATTTGCTCTGGGTCACGCAAAGGCTGAAGTATCCATGTGCGCAGAAGCCTTGCTCCCATATTGGTTTTGGTATTATCCAAAAGCCCCAGCAATGAGCCCTTTTTCTTTTGCTCCCTGATTGTTTCAACAAGTTCAAGATTGCGAGTTGTAGCCGGATCGAGATATAGATAAGAATCATTCTTTTCGCATATAATGCGGTTTATGTGATTAAGGTCTCGTTTTTGAGTTTCTAATATATAATTTATAAGCGCTCCGCTGGCGCAAATTGCATATTCAAGCTTGGCAAAATCAAAACCTGTGAGCGTAGCAATCTTAAGCTGGCGCTTTATTATTTCGGTTGCGTTTTTGTAGTCAAAAAAAACTTCGGGATATTCTTCAAACCGAGGCATTATGTTAGCCTTCACGCAAGGAATCTCGGCAATTTGTTCAAGCACCCGTTTTGAGCATATTATTTCAGCAGGTCTTATGCGCGTAAGAGTGTCATTGAGGTTTGTCAAAAATTCTTCCTGATAGGAATTTACGCAAAATTCACCCGTTGCAACATCGGCATAAGCAATTCCCGCGCCCTTGTCACCTAAATATATACTCGCAATATAATTATTCTTTTTGTCATCAAGCATGCCGGCATCGGTCACCGTGCCTGCAGTAATCACCCTTACCACCTGTCTGTCAACAAGCCTGCCTGGAGCGGGCTCGCTGAGCTGCTCAAGAATTGCTACTTTATGGCCCTTTTCAATAAGTTTGGCTATATACCCTTCGGCAGCGTGATAAGGAACACCGCACATGGGAGCCTTTTCTTCAAGGCCGCAGTTTCGCCCCGTGAGAGTCAGCTCCAACTCTTTTGAGGCTATCAAAGCATCGTCAAAAAACAGCTCATAAAAATCTCCGAGCCTACAAAATACCAAGCAATCCTTATAGTTTTGTTTTATCTCCATATACTGTTGCATCATTGGTGAAAGTGCCATATCATTTCTCCTTTTAGGTATGGGCATTTTGCGCGCCCATATTTGGGCGCCCACGGCACAAACTGTGTTTGTGCCGTCACAAAAAGCCTGCTGCTTTTTGTGACAAAATGCCCCGTTTGGTTTCTTACAATACCCTTTTGTTCAAAATCTTGCCTGCAAACTTCTTGCTGAGTATCTTAGTAATTTCTACCTCATAAAAACTGCCTTGTTCGGCCTCTTTATCAAGGTCAACAAGCTTTCCGAATTCCGTTCGTCCCACAACCTTACCGTTAAACATTTCTGTCAAAACCTCTAAGGTTTTACCCAAAAAGCTCTGCATAACCTCAGCGCTAATTTTGCGCTGAAGGTCAAGAGCGGCATTCACACGCTTTCGCTTTGTTTCAATCGAAACCTGTCCATCCATTATTTCAGCAGGTGTACCACGTCTTTTTGAATACATAAAAGCAAAAATTCCGGCAAAGTTACAATACCTTAACAAATCCATAGTTTCTTCAAAATCGCTATCGGTTTCCCCTGGAAATCCAACTATAATATCAGTCGTAATCACAGCATCAGGCATAGCCTTTTTTATGCTGTCAATCAATGAAATATAGTGCTCTCTGGTGTAACTTCGGTTCATAAGCTTCAAAATCTTGTTGCTGCCAGACTGCACAGGCAAATGAATTGTTTTACTCATTTTATTGTTTTTTGCAATCACATTAATAACTTTTTGGCTCAAATCTTTTGGGTGCGAAGTCAAAAACTTTATTCTGAAATCTCCCTCGAGCTTAGCTAAATCCTCAAGCAGCCCCGCAAAATCTGTGCCATCACCAAAGTCTTTTCCATATGAATTTACGTTTTGCCCAAGAAGCGTTATGGTTTTATACTTTCCTATCAATCCCTTGACTTCGTTTATGATATCGGCCGCTTTACGGCTACGTTCTCTCCCTCGCACAAACGGAACAATGCAATAAGTGCAAAAGTTGTTGCAACCATAAGTTATGTTAACCCACGCATTGTTGTCGCTGGTTCTGTATACCGATGTGTTTTCAACAATCTCTTGTTCTTTTTCCCACAAAGCAAACACATGCTTTTCTTTCTCAGCCTCTTTGAGATATTCTTCAAACATATGAATGTTATGCGTTCCAAAAACTATGTTTACAAAAGGATACTTTGCCTTTATGTTATCGGCAGTTGCTTTTTGTTGACTCATACAGCCACAAACCGCAATAATAAGCTCTGGGTTTTGTTTTTTATGCTGCTTCAACGCTCCAATATTGCCGTATACGTGCTGCTCGGCACTCTCTCTAATGCAGCAAGTGTTAAAAACTATAACAGACGCCTGTTTCTCATCAGGCGTCTCAGTATATCCCAATTTATTAAGTACGCCCGCCAGCTTCTCGGATTCGTGAACATTCATCTGGCAGCCGTAGGTGTGTATGTGGTAACATTTTTCCATAGTATACAAATTATACCTTTTTTTGAAGTATTTTGCAACAAAATAAATCTTTTACATAACCTAATCCTATGAAAAAAGTTCTTAAATTTACTCTGATTTCACTGTCAGTTGCAGCTTCTCTTAGCATACTTTTTTTCACGCTGCTCTATTTTGGCGCACTTTATCCGCTTGCTTCGGTTAGATTCGACGAAAATGCCCTGCAATATATAAATTCTCATCCCACTATTTTTGACGGTGACAATCACCAAGTAAGCACACCCACCAAAACTATAGCACTAAAAAATCTCAACCGGCACACCATTGATGCCTTTATCAGCATAGAGGATAAAGACTTTTATAAGCATCACGGCATTAACTGGGGGCGGATTGCAAAAGCCGCGCTTGTAAATATAAAGCAGCTGGGTTTTAGCGAAGGAGCCTCCACTATCAGTCAGCAGCTTATAAAAAACACTCATCTCAGCTCCGAAAAAACTTTGGGGCGTAAGTTTAATGAAATTCTGCTGACCCAGCGACTTGAAAAAAACTTTAATAAAAACCAAATTCTTGAAGCTTATCTCAACGTAATATATTTTGGCAGCAACACCTTTGGAATAAACGAAGCAAGTCACCGATATTTCAACAAGCCCGCCTCCCAGCTTAATCTTGCCGAAAGCGCACTGCTGGCCGGGGTTATAAAATCTCCAAAGCTATACTCTCCCATTCTGGAACCCAAGGCATCGCTTGAGCGGCGCAATCTGGTGCTTTCTGAAATGCTAAACGACGGAAAAATAACAAAACTGCAATATGACACAGCCAAAAAAGAAGCTCTAAATCTTGACATCAACAAAAATTCCTATCTTGCAAACAGTTATGAAGCATTTGCCATATCTGAAGCATGTAAAATTCTAAATATTACAGAAAGAGACCTGGTCCGCGAGCAATATAAGATTTATACTTATCTGGATGTGTCTATTCAAAAAACAATCAAAAAAAGTTTGAAGGATAAATATTTGCCTCAGACCGATAGTCTTGCTATGGTTATAAACAACAAAACCGGTGGGATAAGCGGATATCTGGGTACATCCAAATATAGCCTCTTTGAAATAAAGCGTAACCCTGCTTCCCTTATCAAACCCGTTTTAGTATACGCCCCCGCACTTGAAACAGGAAAAATTACGCCTGTAACACCTATTCTTGACGAGCCCGCTGACTTTGGCAATTATTCGCCTTCAAATTATAACGGTAAATTTTCGGGCTGGACTGACACCAAAACCGCACTTTCAAAGTCACTGAATGTGCCTGCAGTAAAAATTTTAAGTTTTGTGAGTGTGGAAAAAGCCAAGGCATTTGCCACACGTTTAGGCCTTACGTTTGACAAGGACGACACCGGGCTTTCAATGGCACTCGGGGGCCTAACACAAGGGCTTAGTCATATTCAAATAGCAAACAGCTATCTGCCTTTTTCAAGAAGCGGAAATTTTGTAAAAATCGGCACAGTCAAAAAGATTGTCAACAAATACGGACGAACAATCTATCAAAAAGATGAGAGAGGCACTCAAGTTATGGGGGATGACACGGCATATCTAATTACGGATATGCTGAAAGAAACAGCAAAAACAGGCACAGCCAAAGGGCTTGGCGGGCTTGGGTTTGACATAGCCGCCAAAACCGGCACTGCGGGGGCAGCCGATAAAACCAATACCGATATAGGTGCAATATCTTACACCACCAAAAACACGGTGTATGTGTGGTTTGGAAATACCGGTGAACCCGACGAAAACCTTAAGTCCACTCAAACCGGCTCAGGAACACCCATACGTGTTATGAAAAATATCTATACCGCACTGCCTGACGGGGAAAATTTTCCTATTCCAAATAGCGTTGAAAAAATAGAAATCAGCACCCTTGATTTGGATGACCATACAGTGAGACTGAGCCCCCCTGAAATGAGTGAACGGTATAAAAAATCTGTCTACTTAAGCAAACGTTATATGCCTAAACAAAGTTCAAAATTTGAAACACTTGAACAAGTCACACTGACAGCATCGGTCAAAGACAACACTGTCACACTCAGCACCCACACAAAACCGTATATCAAATATGAGTTATTCAAAAAACAAGAAGACAGCGAAATCTTGATTGAAACTGTCATAGGCAGCAGCGGATTTTATACTAAACAAAACACAATTGAGCGCGGCAATTTATATGAATATTACTGTAAAGCAACGCTTTTAGACAAAACGGAGCTGAGCAACATAGTAAAAGTATATTTGCCGCCCCATCCAAAAATTAAAAAACCCGCAGTCGGAGCGTCAGACCGTCCGGTCGCAGGTTTTTATTGATTAATAATAACATTAAAACTACAATTTTCTAAGCAAAATGCTGTCAATCAGTCCTTTTGCTGGTTTTTCTCGGCAATCTTTGCTTTTATCTGCTCTACTATTTCTTTTGATATCTCAGGATTCTTTTCCAGATATGTTTTTATATTTTCTTTACCTTGCGCTATCTTTTCATCCTTATATGAATACCACGAGCCGCTCTTTTGCAAAATTTCAAACTCGGTGGCCAAATCAACAATACAGCCCTCATTTGAAATACCCTTGCCAAAAATAATGTCAAACTCGGCCTGCCTGAAAGGCGGCGCAAGCTTGTTTTTTACAACCTTTACTCTCACGCGATTTCCCGAAAGCTCATTTCCGTCTTTAACCTGGTCAATTTTGCGCACATCCATCCTGATGCTTGCATAAAATTTGAGAGCTTTTCCGCCGGTGGTAGTTTCAGGCGAACCGAACATAACACCGATTTTGTCTCTCAGCTGGTTGATAAACACAATACAGGTCTTGCTTTTGTTGGTAATTCCGGTCAACTTTCTCAGTGCCTGACTCATCAGTCTTGCCTGAAGCCCCATAAAACTGTCACCCATCTCGCCTTCAATTTCAGCCTTTGGAGTAAGAGCCGCCACTGAATCTATAACCACAATATCAAATACGCCGCTTCGAACCAATGTGTCACAGATATCCAGCGCCTGCTCGCCCGTGTCAGGCTGCGAAACATATAAATCCTCAATATTTACGCCAAGCTTTCCGGCATAAATTGGGTCAAGAGCGTGCTCAGCGTCAATAAACGCTGCCGTTCCGCCACTTTTTTGGGCCTCAGCCACAATATGAAGCGCAACCGTGGTTTTGCCCGAAGACTCAGGTCCATAAATTTCCACAATCCTTCCTCTTGGAACACCTCCGATGCCAAGGGCGTTGTCAAGCGTCAAACATCCCGTTGAAATAACTTCAATGTTTTGAAGGGGAGCTTCTCCCAGCTTCATAATAGCACCTTTGCCAAACTGTTTTTCTATCTGCAAAATCGCCTGATCCAGCAGCTCCTGTTTTTTGGTTTCCATAATTCTCTCTCCTTAACCTTTGTGATTTCATTGTACTACATTTTGCGGCAAATTAAAATCGTTTTTCTTAATTTTCTTAATTAAATTAAAATAGGCGGCCGAACTGAACTTTGAAATGCGCTCCTTTAGCAAGCCTTTAAAGTTTTGAGTGTAAACATGTATGCCGTCAGTAGTTCCTATGCCAAGATATAGCGTGTCACCTTTTGAAAAGGTTGCTACAACAAAATTTGCGGATGAATTTTCAAGTGCTCCCACCGCCATCTGATAAACCACTTCGTTTGCATCAACATTTGCGCCTCTGAACAAATCGGCATCAACGCCCAAATTCTTGATTTTGCTGTTTTTATTAGGAACTATAAAGCTTTCAACAAGTCTCTCGGCGGCCTTGGGTCCGGCTGCCAGAAGCCCCGCACTCACAGCACCACAAGTAGCGTCCTCGGCACAAACAAGTGAATTATTTTTGACATTCAGCAAACCCAGCAAGCACTCAGGCAGGCTTATGTCGCTGTCAGCATAAATGTAATTTCCAAGCCTCTTATATATTGTGGAAACAAGCCCGTCAATCACAATCTGCTCGGTCTTTTCAGAAAAGTCGATAATAAGTTCACAATCCAAAAGCGTTTCGCTGCAAATAATGTTTATCTTCTGCTTGTTTTTCCGAAGGTCCTTCAAAATTGATAAAATCTCATTTTGCGTCAGCCCAAAAAGCTTAAAAATTATGGTCTTGCTGCGCTCCTTGGTGTTTTCGATAAGATATGGCAAAACGGATTTTATGAACATATCCTTCAGTTCAATTTCGGTATATGGCATAAAAAACAGCAGCTTGCCTTGCTTTTCCATCAAAAATCCCTGCATGGGGCCAAGATCGTTTAAAATTGCCCGTGCGCTCTTTGGCATCTGCGCGTGTGACAGCGCATCCTTAGGAAGCGGCACATTTTGCGCCTTATAATAATTTGAAAGCGCGTTTTTGGCGTAGATATTTGGCACAACCTCGTCCTCAAAATATTTGGCAACAGTCTTTTTCAAAACATAAGCATAATCTATCTGATCTTGAACAGCCAAAATTACACAGTCACTGTGTTCATAAGCCTGCGTAAGATTACTAAGAGTTACAGCGGCATCCACCGACAAATGATTGTTTTCAGCTATGTTAAAACCGCTTTTGTGAAGCGTAGAAGCAACCAAACAAAGGGCGCTGTTTGGTGCCGTTGATATAACTTCGCTGTTGCTGACTGTAAGTATACTTATATTCATTATATCTCTCCTTTGTGTGACTAAAGTTTGCATAGTATTATGCAAACTATTGCATAATACTATGCAATTTCCCCTATCAAATACTCGTCTGTTGCATCAGTAATTTTTACTGATACAAAATCACCTATACTGCATTTCCCATTTATATACACAACAAAATCAACGTCCGGTGAGCTACCATAGTTACGCCCATAATATAGGCCATTCGCCTGATCAAATCCGTCGCACAACACCTTTTGGGTGGCGCCTATAAACTTTTGATTTAGCTCAAAGGCAATTTTGCTTTGAATCTTCTGAGCGGCCTCCAGCCTCTTTTGCTTTTCTTTTTGACTAAGTTGCCCATCAAATTCAAAAGATGGAGTTCCCTCTTCATTTGAATATGCAAAGAAGCCGACGGCATCCAATTTATATTCCTTCAAAAACTTCAAAAGAAGTTTAAAGTCCTCATTAGTTTCCCCCGGAAAGCCTACAATAAAAGTGGACCTGAGCACTATCTCCGGAATTTTAGAGCGCAGCATTTCAACAATCAATTTTACAGATTGCTCGTTGCCTGCTCTGTTCATGGACTTAAGTACCTTTGTGCTTACATGCTGAAACGGAATATCCAGATACTTTACAACCTTGGGGTTAGTCGCAATTTCGTTTATTATTGCCGGCGTCAGCATCTCAGGATAACAATAATGCAAGCGTATCCATTCAATACCATTAATTTCACTAAGCTTTTTTAAAAGCTCAGCAATAGTCTGTTTTTTATATAAGTCAAGCCCATACCTTGTGGTATCCTGCGCCACCAAAATGAGCTCCTTCACTCCCTGCTCAGCAAGTATCGTCGCCGTTTTTACAAGACTTTCAATAGGTTCGCTGACATAGGGTCCTTTAATTTTTGGAATTGTGCAATAGCTACAGGAATTGTCACAGCCTTCGGCAATCTTAAGATATGCAAAATGCCCGGGCGTTGTAATTTTGCGATAATCCGGAACACCGTTGGAGTTTTTATAAGGCTTTCCATAAAGGCCGTATATTATCTTTGCAATATCGCCATAATCCTTGGGCGTAATAAAAGCGTCAATCTCAGGATACTTTTCTTTGAGCTTATCATCCATTTGACAAAGACAGCCTGCCACGATTATTTTTTCGGCACTTGTCTTTTTATAATCCAGCATTTCAAGCATAGTGGCAAGAGCCTCATCACGAGCAGACTTTAAAAAAGCACAGGTGTTTATTATTATTATCTGAGCATCATTTATGTTTCCTGTTGTTTTAAAACCATTAGCATAAAGAGTGGTTATTATGCTTTCGGTATCCACCCTGTTTTTGTCACACCCAAGCGACACAAATCCAACTGTTTTGTTTAGTTTTTCTTCAGTCAAAATCTCTCTCCGTTATATTTTCTTTACGTCACTATGAACTTCACTTCAGCTGCTGACTAAGCATTCCCATAATTAAATAATATATTAATGGATTGCTTCATAAATAAGCCGCCGGAGCAAAGCTCACAATGACCATTAAGACTTATTCTTTTGAGCCGAACAGCTCATTAAAATGCTCCATGGTAATATACACCTTTCGCGATTTACTGCCGTCCTGAGGGCCAACAAAGCCCGCCTCTTCCATCTGGTCAACGATACGTGCTGCACGGTTGAAGCCTATTGAAAACCTTCGCTGAAGCATTGACACCGAAGCATTTCCACTGTCAATTACAAGCTTCAGAGCGTCTTGCATAAGAGCGTCCACGCCGCCCGTATTGCCGCCGCCAGCAGAAGCCTCACCTTTGTCGCCCGTATCAGGATTGCTGGTAATCTGAACTTCAAGCTCCTCATCAAAATGTGTTTCATTATGTTCTTTGACATATTTTATAATTGCCGCAATTTCGGGAGTATCTACAAACGCACCTTGAAGCCTTATGGGAGCCGGACTGCTGGAAGCCATATAGAGCATGTCTCCCCGGCCCAGCAACTTGTCAGCACCGCCGCAGCCCAGAATAGTTCGGGAGTCTTCAAAGGTGTTGACGGCAAATGCCATACGCGAAGGCAGGTTAATCTTGATGGTTCCGGTAATAACATCCACCGACGGACGCTGAGTAGCCAGAATTATATGAATACCCGCCGCCCTTGCTTTTTGGGTAAGCTTGATTATTTGGTCCTCAAAGTCTCTTCGATGTGGCCCAGCCATAAGGTCACCAAACTCGTCAACTATAAGCACAATAAACGGCAGCTTATCGCTCTGTCCGCTCACTACCTGAGACTGACTGTTATATTCGTGAATGTTTTTAACATAACAATTTTGAAAAAGCTCATATCTGCGTTCCATCTCATTAATAAGCCAATTCAGGGCATTGATAGCCTTGTTGGTGTCAGTTATGGAGTTTGGTATAAGCATGTGAGGTAAGCCGTTGAATAACGTAAACTCCACCCTTTTGGGGTCAACAATAATCAGCTTCAAATCCTCAGGTGAGGCTTTGTATAGTAAGCTTATAAGCATACTGTTTAGTGCAACGCTCTTTCCTGAGCCGGTAGCACCTGCAACAAGCAAGTGCGGCATCTTTGCGATATCACCCACATAAACGGTGCCGTCAATGTCTTTGCCCACTGCAAAGCTGAGCGGCGAATGTGCCGACCTGAATTTTTCAGTGTCGACAATGTCACGCAAACCTACTGCATCAATGCCGTTGTTGGGCACCTCAATTCCCACAGCACTCTTGCCGGGTATAGGTGCTTCTATTCTTATTTCACCGCGGGCAGCAAGAGCCATTGATATATCCAAATTGTGATTTATCAGCTTCTTTACACCCACGCCCATGGGTATAGACACCTCATAACGCGTAACTGCAGGGCCTCTTCGCACTGCAATAACCTTGGCGGCAATACCAAACTTGTTAAGCACTTCCTCAAGCTTTTCAATATTTTGTTGCTGCTGGTGTTCATATCCTGATATATCATGCGTAATAACATTAAGCATCTCCACAGGGGGCCTGTTATATCTTGAAACTCTCTTATATTTTGGCGCAGGCTGCGCTTTGGCGGTCTTTTCGCGTTCAGTGCCCGGAATACTTATCTGTACACTCATTTCCTGCTGACGCTTCATACCCTGAGGAATATTAAACTTTTCAGCAACATTTTCTTTTGGCTGACTGAAATCTTCAACCGAGCTTATTATTGATTTACCCTCGTCAAAACTACTCTTGTCGTCACCGGTTTTAAAGTTATTTGGATTAAGCGGCGACAATTTAGGAGCCAGATTGTCTACATTGCTGATTATCGGATTAGGTATAATCGGCTGCGGCTCTATAGGCACCGTGGAAGACTGCTGTATTGACTGAGATATCGGCGGTATCGGTGTAATCGGCTGCGGCACGACATTTATGTTTCTATTTTGAAGCGGTTCAATTCTGCTGCCAACTGTCTCGGCATTGATGATGGGAACAACATTTTCAGGCACAACCTTGTGAATACTCTGAAGATATTCACGGTTTCTTATATCCATAATACTCTCAGGTCTGCCTATTACATTGTTGGGGTCATGCACATACTTGGGAGGACGAATATCCGCAGTTTCGGTTGGATTCTTGCCCATGCTACGGTTCATCCACTGTTCACTCGGCTGAGGAATGGAAGCCACAGGATTAGGTTTGGGCTCACTATCATAAAGCCGCTGACGGGGCTGCGCCGCAGACTCTGCCTGCTCGGTCTTATTAAGCCCCAGAATATCCCTAGCTCTTGACCCTTGCTTAAATGTTTCGGCGGGCGCAGGCTCTTCCTCTTCAGGCGGCGGAGCACTTTTTGTTTGAGTGCCCTCAAAATATGGCACAATAACATCTATATTAGGCTCTTCCTTTTCCACCCTTGTGTTGTTATGGCTTAAAACCGCAAACTGACGTACGGCATAAAGGTATTCTATTATCAGGGATATCAATACAACCAGCACGATTGAAAAGAACACATACGCTGCAACCGGGTTTAGAAAACTCATAAACGGAAAGGTAAAGATACCTACAAGCAACCCACCTGCGGTATATTTGGCACCATAACAGTCACTAAGATAAGAAAAGAAATTCCCGTTGTTAAGAGCACCTGTCACAGCCACATGTATCATGGCAATTATGCAAAAAAACGCAAGGCCCAAATAAATTGGGTACTTTTTTTGATGCACAAAACGGCGCTGCGTGAGCACGCCGATTCCTATTAATATCATCAGCAGCAGTATGGGATAAAACGCCACACCAAAAACCCCGAGAAAGAAACTTTTTATAAACCAAAGCCAATTTGTTGTTGTAAAAACAAGAAGCAACAACGAAAGAGATATCAGCGATATCCCCACAATTCGGTGTTTATTGGTATTAGGTTTTTTTGAAGAAGTTGTATAAATAGCCAAGTTAAAGCACCCCTTTAAATATTTCTCACTACCCTTTAATTATAGCATATTTAGCCTATTAAATACAATCAAAAAATTGTCAAAGTGCCCAATATTTTTTTAGTCTTAAAAGACAATAAAGAGCGACATAAAAAAAATCCCCGCAAAGGGAATTTTAATATAAATCTCTTATATCACTTATATCTTCATTAATTTCACCCGCCCTGCCCCTGATATCCATGTCGTGCTTAAGGCCGCCTAAATCAGTGCCAAACAAAATATCTATTTCATAACTGCTCGTCCCATCAAAACTGCTTTCGTCCTCCATTTTTGACGGAATATGACCTGTTTCATCCAATAAACTTGGCGGCGCCTCTCCATACAAAACCACACTTGAGGCACCCTCACTAAATGGTTCAATTTGAGTTGTTTCTTCTGCCACAAATACCTCCTGCTGTGTTAAATTTGCACAAAAACGACTGCCTGTTAAAGTTTTTGCGAATATAATTTATTATATCATAAAACCGCAGCTTAGTCAACAAGCGGGGCAAAAATTTTGGTATTCGGCTCACTGCTTACAACAACGCCGCAAACGTTTTTGGTTTGAAACATACATTTAAAAATTCGGTTAACTTGTTCTTTTGTCACTCTGTTGATACCGGCAATTCTGTCTTCTATGCTCTTATATTCATTAAATGTCAAAACATTTGTAAGATTATGCCTTGCGATATTTATTGAATTTTCTTCCGACAAAATTATCGTGCTTTTATAAAATGTTTTGGCGCGGTTAAATTCTTCGTCACTCACACCATTGTTCATAAGATCGTCCATTTCCTGTTTGATAGCTAAAATAGCCTCTTCCTGATGCTCTTTGTTGGTGGCAAAACTGACATTCAAAACACCGCCTATATCATAAAAATCCGGTAGTGCGTGAATAGAATAAACAAATGCCAGCTTATTTCTGATGCGCTCACTTAAACGTGAGCTCATACTGCCGCCAAAAATAAAGCTCGCCACACCATAAGCCAGACGGTCATCGCTAAATACTCCGCAAATGGGCAGCCCAAATATAATATTTGTTTGATTAATATCTTTTTTCAGCCCCAAAAATATTGATTTCGGTGCCATAAACACCTTTTTGTCCTGATTATAAACATGCGGATGCCCTTTAGTTTTAAAACGGCAGGCAAAATGTTTATTCACAAACTTTTCAGCCGTTTCAAAGTCTACACCCCCAGCAACCGACACCACAATATTAGGCGGAACATAAAACTTTGCCATATAGTCTCTCAGATGCTGCGGTGTGAGTTTGTTAAGTATCTTTTTTGTGCCGATAAGCAGTTTGCCCATTTTTGTGCCTTCAAAAAACTTACAGATAAAGTTGTCGTAGGCTACTGAGCCCGGGTCATCCTCATACATGTCAATTTCTTCAAAAATAACCTTGCGCTCTTTCTTAAATTCGGTCTCGTCAAAGGTAGGATTTAAAATAAGGTCGCTCAAAATTTCAAAGCACTTATCAGCATTTTCGTCAATACACTGACTGTGAAAAGCCGTAACATAAGGCGAAGTAAATGCATTTGTAACGGCGCCCAGACTTTCAAAGTCTCGGTTTATTTGTTCTGAGGTTCTGTTCTTTGTGCCCTTAAATACCATATGCTCAATAAAGTGTGAAATTCCGTTGTTGGTTTTATCTTCATTTACGCTACCCGTGTCAACACCGATAAACATGCTTACCGCTTTGGTGTCGGTAGTACTCACAATAAGCCTAAGGCCACTGTTATATACCTTTGTTTTTGTTTTCATTATTTTCTCCTGTGACTTTATTATTATACCACAATTTCATTACATAATCCATCCTTTTTCGCTCTAGGCAATAATCCTAAACGTTTATGCAAGCATCGCAGATGCCAAAGCCCTAGCGAGGGGCTCTTTACTACATCGTCCACAACTTTTTACGCAATATTTTCACTGACCGTAACCAAACTGAAGCCCTGTGTTTTGATACTGATGATTATATCATTTAGAGCCTCCAGCGTTTTTGAGGTGGGATGCATCAAAATCAGATCACCGTTTTTAAGGTTGGTTGTAGCCCTGCTAAAAATCAGCTGCTTGTTTTGATCGCGCCAATCCACGGTGTCTTTGCTCCACATAATGGTCTTATAGCCCAAGTTTTTTGCCACCTGAAGCGTGATATCGCCAAAACTGCCACTGGGAGGCGCAAAAAGTTTCATGCCCAAACCCAATACCTCCACAACCTTCTGATGAGTGTTGTATATCTCATCCTGATTTTGAGTTAAGTTCAGCTTTTTATGGTCCTTGTGACTATAACCGTGATTAGCTATTTCATGGCCTCTGCCGCTTATTTCCTTGAGCAGTTCCTCTTCCTGAGTTACCCACATACCTCCCACAAAAAAGGTGGTTTTAACATTTTGCGCGTCAAAAATATCCAGCATTGGTTCAATGAACTCAGTGCCCCAATAAACATTTATCATAAGCGTAATATTCTTACGGTTTGGATTGCCCGAATAAATCGGAAAGCCTTCCTCAAAATTTGACGCGGAAACAATCGGCACAAAAAGACTGATGAACCCAACACCCAAAATAACGCCAAGTATCACAAAATTGGATATAACATGTACAAAACCTTTCTCGTTACCCGACCAAAAACCTAAAATCTTCATGATAATTTATATGCAAGGCCGCAAAAAGAAATGCTTGATAAAGAGGGGGTACATTGCTCTTCTTTTTTGCCTTCTTTCTTCCCAAACAGCAGTTTACTGCAGGATGAACAAAAAACTATATTATTGAAAAGTGAGTATATATATCTCTGAACGCTTCTGCAGGCATCAAAGATGCCGAAGCCTAGAGATACATATACTCACTTGACATTAATTTAAAGTTTTTTTACGAGCCTAAAATCTACTCTGCCTTTTTCGTCAACCTTAATAGCCTTTACTCTCACCTTGTCACCAATGTTTACAACATCTGTTACTTTGGCAACATGTTCTTCGCTGAGCTTGGAAATATGTATCATTCCTTCTTTGGTAGGTAAAACTTCAACGAATGCACCAAACTGCATAATACGCATAACCTTGCCATCATATTCCTTGCCGACTTCCAAATCCTCAACGATGCCCATGACTATCTCCTTAGCCCGCTTAAGCTGCACTTCATCGCTGCTGGCGATATCCACCTTTCCGTCGTCTTCAATGTTTATCTTAACGCCCGTCTCTTCAATAATCTTGTTAATAACCTTTCCGCCGCTGCCGATAACATCTCTGATTTTATCAGGGTCAATGTTGAAAGTAATAATCTTGGGTGCATATTTGTTCAGGTTCTTGTTTGGCACTTTTATGACCTTGAGCATCTCACCCAGAATTTCAATTCTGCCTACTCTTGCCTGTTCAAGCGCAGTCTGCAAAATCTTTTCGTCAATTCCGGCAATTTTGATATCCATCTGAATAGCCGTAATACCCTTTGTTGTGCCCGTAACTTTGAAGTCCATGTCGCCCAAAAAGTCCTCTAAGCCCTGTATATCGCTCAAAATCGCCACTTTATTTGTTTTAGGATCTTTTATCAGCCCCATCGCAATGCCCGCTACAGGCGATTTGATAGGCACGCCTGCATCCAGAAGCGCAAGCGTAGATCCGCAGGTGCTGGCCATTGATGATGAGCCGTTTGAGCTGAGAACTTCACTCACCAAACGCAATGCGTATGGGAATTCTTCTTCGCTGGGTATTACCGGTTCAAGTGCACGCTCAGCCAAAGCCCCATGACCAATCTCACGCCTTCCCGGAAGCTTAAGCGATCTTGCCTCTCCCGTGGCATAAGCAGGCATGTTATAATGGTGAACATATCTTTTTTCTTCTTCATCGTCAAGCCCTTCAAGCCGCTGAACTTCGTTCATCATGCCAAGAGTAAGCGCGGTTAAAACCTGAGTCTGACCTCGGGTGAACACAGCACTTCCGTGAACTCTTGGAAGCATCCCAACGTCACACCAAATGGGTCTGATTTCAGTGGACTTACGCCCATCCGGACGAACGCCCTTTGACAATATTTTTTCACGCACCTTGCTTTTGACTATTTTATAAAGCACTTCATCAAGTGAACGCTCGTCAAACTTATCTTTAAAGTGCTCTTTAACGTCCTCTTCAACTTCACTCTGCTTTTTCTGTCTTTCTTCACGTTCAAAATTGTCAAGAGCTTTATCAAGCCTTTTGTCGGCATAATCTCTCACCGCATCAAAAACTTCACTTGCCGGCAAAATTATCGGATAATCGGTTGCTTTCTTAACTCCGACCTTCTTTTGAATTTTTTGCTGAAAGTCAACCAGATTCTTAATTTCTTCGTGAGCAAACATAATTGCGCCCAGCATTTCTTTTTCGCTGACTTCATTAGCAGCCGCCTCCACCATCAAAATGGCTTCCTTGGTTCCGCTGACATATACATGCATAACACTTTTTTCACGCTGCTCAGAAGTCGGGTTGGCAATATACTTACCGTCAATAAGCCCTACCGAAACAGCACCTGTAGGCCCCATAAACGGGATATCCGAGATGGTAAGAGCAACGGATGAGGCCAGCATAGCAAGCGGCTCGGGGGCATAAGCGGGGTCTACAGAAAGCGCAGTTATCACAATTGTAACATCATTATAAAACCCCTTTGGAAATAAAGGTCTCAGCGGCCTGTCACAAAGCCTTGAGGTCAATATTGCCTTGTCGCTGGCCCGCCCTTCACGCTTTTTAAACCCTCCGGGGATTTTGCCAACGGCATACATTTTTTCTTCATAGTCCACGCTCAGCGGGAAAAAGTCTATGCCGTCGCGCGGTTTGTTCGCCATACAAACGTTGGCCAGCAAAACAGTTTCACCGCAGCTGATCATGCACGAACCGTTTGACTGCTCGGCATACTTTCCGGTGAGAACTGTTACCTTTTTGCCGCCGATAGAAGTTTCAAAGGATGTACCCTTTTTGTCTGCATTCATATGTTTCATTATTTTTCTCTCCTTAACTCAAAAAAGCAGGGGCAAAATGCGACCGCATATCGTTCCCCCGCCTGTTTTTTATCTGATTTTTAATTCTTTTTTGATTTCTCTGAACTTCTCAATGTCCTGACCTGCCAAATAGTCCAAAAGCGCTTTACGCTTTCCTACCATCATAAGCAAACCTCGGCGTGAATGGTTGTCATTGTTGTTTACTTTAAGGTGTTCGGTAAGATGGTTGATACGTTCGGTTAAGAGTGCAATCTGCACTTCAGTCGAACCGGTATCCTTAGCGTCCCTTGCAAACTTGTTCATAACAGCCTGCTTCTTTTCTTTTTCCATATTTTCTCCTTTTTAGGGTTTTCCCTATATTCACCAAAATCAAAGCAGGCCGTCGGAGTGTCGTACCCCCTTGACTTAGGTATGGATGTATTCTATCACAAAAAAACATTTTTGGCAAGTGTTTTGTTGCAACGGCGGACGCCTCAGTCAATATAAATAATATAATTTAGATAATTATTTAATGTGGCAGAGATTCTATCATTCTCTATGCTCCTTCCAGAATGACAGTTAAACTTCTTTGTATAATATAATTTGTCATTCTGGAACAAAGCGATAGAATCCGCCTTAGAAAAATTATCCTAAACTTATTTGCCTCGTTACAATGAAGCAAGTTAAATTGACATTATAATCAATTTGATTGTATTATAAAACTCTGACTTTTCAAGCGCGGTACTGCTCTTCTTTTCTTTTAATAAAAATCCGCCATCACAAGCCTGGGGCTCAAATATTTCCAGCTCCAAAAATGAATAGAGACAATATATAAACTGCTTAAAGCTCAGCTTTTTGTGCGGATTAAGTGCTTTTAGTCTCTTGTATAAATATACCTCACTTAAAACCGGCACCCGTTGCGCCGCAAAGCTTTTAAGCATTTTAAAATAATCCAAAAATATTTCACGGCCAAACTCAAGCCCTGTGAATACTTCCTTATCAAAATCAAACTTGGTTTTAGGGATATAAATCCTTGCGCCATATTTGCCCAATGTGTTTATATAATTTTGACTTAGCACAGGGTCCAGACACACAACCGTGTCAAAACAGTTGAGGTTTTTAGTGCCGGTCCATGACAGAACCACTGCATTCAGCCCGCTTTTGTCGACAACTTCAAGCATATAAGTCCTAAGCCCCTCAAAACCTGCAAAATCATTATAAGTCTGATTTCTCGACACGACAAAAAGTGTTCCGAACTTGTTTTTCTCGGCTTGCTTAATGATTTCATCAAGCTCTGCTTTGTCATACTCCTCACAGTCTGAATGGGGCGCATTTTGGTTCACAAATTGCTTCAAATATACTCCGTGAGCAAAATCTTCGCTTTTAAGCGGAGTTAGCCGGCCTATACGAATACTATTCGCTACGCCCTTAATATATGTGCGTCCGTTGTAAACATGGCTTTGAAGCTCAAGGCTCAAATCAGCATGATTGGTGTTTTTAAGAACAGGAACATAATCACTTGCGCCAAAAGCTACTACGTTAAAGCCCATTGCCATCATGGTAATATGGCTGGGATTATTAGGCATAGGGCCGACAGTAAACTTGCTAAGCACAACCGAAAATGCAGGCTTAGGATTTCCGCAGCCGCAAGGCTCCAGAACATTTAAGTCAGATATCAATTTTTCATTAATATCCCCCAAATTTAGTGTCATATCATAATCTGGCTTTGGCAAATAGTCCTCTGCAGTATATTCCTTTTCAAGAGCACTGTTAAGGCTTTTGATAAATTTGTCAATATTTTCTTTTTTTACAGTGAGCCCTGCCGCCATTTTATGCCCGCCAAAAGTTTCTACGGTTTCTTTTATATTAGAAATAATTGAACAAATGTCAATATCATTTATACTTCGGGCACTGCCCTTTAAAAATCCATGGGCTTCCCCCATCAAAACTGTGGGCTTGTTATACTCCTCAGCAAGGCGTGCCGCAACAATCCCCACAATGCCGCTGTCCCAATCTTTTGAATATAACACAATAGAGCGCATTTTTGTCAGATTAACATCATTCAGCCGCTTCTGAGCCTCTTCATAAACCGCGTTGCACAGCCCCTGCCGCTCAGTATTAAGATTGATTAATTTCTGAACCAGCTGCTCAAGCTTCTTTTTATCTTCATTTAGATATAAATTAAGCGCAACCGACGCATCCCCCATACGCCCCGCAGCATTTATCTTTGGCGCCAGCTTAAAAGCAACATCTGAAGCCCCGGCATTCATATCCATTTTACTGCGCTGCATTAGCATTTTTACTCCGGTCGGCAAGGTTTTAAGCATCTTAAGCCCAATAGCGGTAATAGCTCTGTTTTCACCCAAAAGCGGCACAATATCAGCAATCGTTGCAACAGCACAAATAGCCAAATATTTCTTGGACTGCTCAAGACGGCTTAAAGCCTGCACAAACTTAAGTGCTACTCCTGCACCGCAAAGTCCGTCAAAGGGATATTCCTGCCCCGGGAGTTTTGGGTCTATAACAATTGTTTTAGGGATTGTTTCGGGGATTTCATGATGGTCAGTGATAATTATTTCAATCCCAAGCGTTTTTGCATGCTCCACTTCTTTGTGGCACGATATTCCGCAATCCACAGTAATAATAAGGTCGGGACAAAAGTGCTGTTTAATTTTATCCAAAACTGCACAGGTCAGCCCATAGCCATCTATATATCTATTAGGCAAATAAAAGTCAACAGCAAAATTTATATCCTTAAAATAGCGCATTAAAATCGCCGTGGCCGAAACACCATCAACATCATAGTCACCAAAAATAAGCACTTTTTGGTTCCTCTTTATAGCGTCTTCTACGCGCGATACGGCTTCTTTCATACCCCTAAGTCTAAACGGGTCGTGAAAATCATCAAAGCTCGGGTTGAGGAACTTTTCTACCTTCTCTTTGGTGTCAACACCCCTCAAAACAAGCAGTTGTGTCACTATGTCGTTTAGGTTATAAGTTTTGGATATTTCTTGGGTTAAATCTTTCATTTAATCACACTCTTCTAGTTTAATTATAGCATCTAAGCCAAATATAAACAAGTTAAACAAACAAAAAAGAAAACCGCCGGCACGTTTTTAATTTACACATTACAAAAATAATTTCTGCTTAATCGTTATATCCATAAACTTATACTAACAAAATACTTAAAAAACAAGTGTTTGGCCGGCAAAAAAAAAGACAACCAAAAGGTTGTCTTTTTAGTTTAATCACTTACTTCAACTACAGGAGCACCGCTGTCTCTGTTGTTGGCTGCTTCAAGCTCGGCCACTTCTTTGGCGATTTCGGGCTTGACAAGCTTTCGCTTATGGTTAACCAGCGCCCAGAACTCCGGAACGAGGAAGATTGACGAATATACACCCGCAACAAGTCCCACAACTATAATAAGCACAAACTCACGCACAGAAGGAACACCTATAATTGCAAGCATAAGCACCGCTACAATGGTAGTAACTGTGGTGTTGACACTTCGCACCAATGTTTGTTTTATAGAAAGGTTTGCTATTTCATGGTTGGTATTGTATGTCAGTGCCGGCTTTTTGAGATTTTCTCTGATACGGTCAAATACTATGATACTGTTGTTGATAGAATATCCGATAATAGTAATTACCGCCGCAACCACAGTGCTGTTGACAGGGATGCGGAATATAGAAAGGAATGCTATCGTCAAAATAACGTCGTGTACAAGTCCAAGAATTGTGGCAAGTCCGCTCATGGCCTCAAATCTTATTACAATATACAAAAGCATAAGCGCTATCGCAAATATAACTGTTACAAAGGCATTGAATATTAGGTCTCCGCGGGCTGTTGCCGAAATTCGTTCAGTTGCCGTTGTTATGTCTTTGCTGTCTCCCAGCACGGTTGAGCCTGTTGCAAATTTCTCATTAATCTCACGCCTTACTTTTTGAGTAAGATTATCCATATCGGTGCCGTCAATGTCCTGATATTTAATCGCAATTTTGGCATCGGCTCCGCTGCCTTCAAGCTGTGCTGAGGCCACTCTTAGATTGTTATCGTTTAAAACCTCAGTAATTTTGGTCAGCGACTGATTATAGTCTGCATTTCCGGTCTTTACTGAAATAACTGTTCCTCCCGTGAAGTCAAGACCAAGATTAAGTCCGAAAATTGCAATTATTATTAGTGACACAAATATAAGTGCGCAAGGTGCTATCCAAAACCATTTGCTTTGCTTTACAAAGTCATATTTAGAATTTAGCAACCTCATTTCATAGTTAAATGACTTGTCAGGAGTATTTTTCTTATTTTGCATGCAAAGTCACCTCCCTTTTAAGTCGCAGAGGCTTAGGCCTGGTGCTGTTAAACGGCAAATACATCTTGATAAGTGCACGTGTAACAATAACAGAGGTGAACACTGATATTACGTTTCCTATCAAAAGCACTATAGCAAAACCCTTTATTGAGCCGCTGCCCAAAAGGAACAGCACAAAGGCCGCAATAATTGTGGTGATGTTACTGTCTAATATAGCAGACAAGGCATTCTTAAAGCCCGACTTGATGGATGCGGGAATTTTCTTGCCTGACCGATATTCTTCTTTTATACGCTCAAAGATAATTATATTTCCGTCCACGGCCATACCCAAGCTCAGGAATATACCTGCAATACCCGGAAGCGTCAACTGTATGCCGGGGATTGCCTGAAGAAAAAACACAAACAATATGCCATATAAAGTAAGAGCGAAGCTTGCAAGCAACCCGAATATTCCATAATAACAAATCAAAAATATTATAATAAGCGCAATACCGATAGCTCCGGCAATAAGCCCATATCTCAATGCATCCGCACCAAGCGTAGCGCTAACCACCGAGTTTGACTGCAACTCCAGCTTAACTGAAAACGTTCCGCTAAGTATTTTCATGGCATAGTTTTCGGCACCGGTCTGACTGCCCATACCATTGATAAAGGTGCTTCCGCCGCTGATTGTTTCATTTATAGTAGGATTTGAAAAAACACTGCCGTCAATAACAATATAAATCGGTGAACCAACGAGGCGGGAGGTCAGGTCAGCAAAAATCCGAGACCCTTCATCGTCAAACTGAACAACAACACCGTATTCGTTGTTCTGATAAGCAGCATATGCATTTTTAATATTCTTTCCCGTAAGCACCGCGGCACCGTCTGAGGTTTCTCTTATTTCAAGCTCTGCAGGGCTGCCAATAAGATCAAAAAGTGTGTCGGGATTATCAACATCCGGCACTTCTACCCTTATTTTATTTGTCCCTTGCGCGGTTACCGTAGCTTCGGTATATCCTTTGCCCGTAAGCAGGTCGCTTAATCTTCGTATGGTCGCGTTAAAGCGGGTTTCAAATTCATTTTCATATTCCCCTTCAACCGATGCTTCATATACTGCAAGCACACCGCCCTTAACATCAAGCCCCATAGAAATTGAGTTTGCAAAGCCGTTAAACTGCTTGTCGGTAAACGGGATTTTAAAACTTACAAAACACAATAAAATCCCAAGCACGGCGGCCAGGGTTAGGATTGTAAATCTTATTATGCTCCTCTTTTTGGTCATTAAAAAACTGTCTCCTAAAAATCCGTAATATCTGATTATACAAAATTCGGCCTGATAAGTCAACAAGATTTTTAACAAAAAATGTGTTGATTGGCCCTGCATCATTATACAAGTCTGTTTAACCTTCTAAACTCTTTTAAGCAGGCCTAAAATCAATAAAAGATTTTTGACAAAAAGCCATCAAGTCAAACAAAAACTGCACGGATGTGCAGCTTTGTTCTTATTATTGCATACCGCCTCTTAAAATCTCGTCATATCTTGAAATGGCATACTTTCGTCCAAATTTCTCTTTTGCACTTTTCTCAAAAGCATTAAGTGCCTTGAATATAGGTTCGTCAAGTGCACTTTCTTCGTGGGCTTCAGCTAAAACCTCATCCTGGTCGGCAATCTTTCTCGCCGACATCTCAAGTGAACGTTCTATTCTGCAAAGCTCCGTTGTTTTGCTTGGCTGTATGCCAATAAGCCTTATGTTAAGCGTAGTTTCATAGTTTATGTGCAAGTTTTCAAAATTAAGATTAAGTATTCTGTCAGGTGTCACCTGCCTGCTTAAAGCTTCAAGCATGGGGTGATGCTTAGTGTCAGGTGTCAGTGCTGTTAGGCTTTCTCCTATAGGCAATATTTCCTGCTGCTTTACCATCCTTTGATTATAATCCCTAAACACTACCTCAGCCATAAACATGCCTATTTTATTTCTGGTTATTCTAAGTGATATAGTGTCAACACACTGCGACCTAAACCACTGTGTGTTCGTAACTGCATGCAGCGAGTCTGCAACAGCTCTGCCAACAGAACAACGCTTACCGTTTAGGTTTTTCATACAGTTGGCAAAATTTTCAGGCACTTCCGGTGCTCCTTCTGTCTCTTCAAAAGGTTTAACTTGTATAGCGATTTCATCTTTCTGTTTAACATGCAGCGTAGGCGGAAGCTTCATAAATATTTCCTCTTTTTCTTTTATTTTTTCAAGCCTTTTTGCGCTCATTACTTTATTGGGGCTACCAAGCGGTCCGCCTTTGGGTGCTGACAATCTTTCTTTTTTGACATTAACATCATAGGGCACAACACTAAACGTTACAAACTCCCCCTCAATTCCCCGCTCTTTAAGCAAAGCTTCTCCATCGGGACTTGTAAAGAACTGCGCAATCCTGCGTTCCTTTTCGGCATAAAGCAACCTGCCGCTACCCCTCTTAGGCCAGCCAAACTTATAAGGGTCAATCCTGACAGCTATGGATGCTAGGTCTTCTTTAATAGATATCTCTTTTTTTGCATCAATTTCTTTGTCAATCTTAGCAGGCCATTTGAGGCCATGTTTAATGACTGTAGGTTTATCAGCTTCTTCAGAAGCAATAATTTCAACCGATTGCACCAATGCTTCCGGCGACAGTTCCTCTCTCAGCCTTTTAGGTATGTAGTTAGACCTAGGGTTAATAAGATAAATTCCAAATATAACATCAACATCCACGCCTTGTGCTTTGAGTTCCTGCATAATTTTGTAAGCATTGGATGGTCTTCCCATGCGTCTCTTTGAAGCGTCTGCCTGCACTTCTTTTTTCTTTGATATTCTATTTTCGGGGACGCTTTCATCACTATCATACATATCATTGCCCTCCTATCTGCTGTTCTTGCATCTTAAAGCAGTCATATATACTGTTAAAAATATTTGTTTCTATTTGACTGTAATTTTCCCCCAGCTTTTTGAAGCTGTCGTCACAATAAAAAACTTTTTGTGCAGGTTTTGCTCCAAACGCATAATCATTCTGGCCGAGGCGGGAAAGCTGAACAAATATCCTGACGCTTCAGTCACATTCGTTTACGTTGTCAAAGCCCACAATAAGCTCATTTTCAGGGTCTGCTCTGAAGTATTTCATCAGCTTATAAATTACTTCGCCATCTTTAATAGTATTATTATTTGTCAGGTGATCGCGCAGGTCCTCAAAAGGCAGACATTTAAAAGAACGGTACTGCTCATTATTTACAACATAAGTAAATCCGCCCAATCCGTTTACAAAAAACATTTCGGCGCGGTAGCCCCCTTCTTGGGCATTAGTTATCTTATTTATTATAACATTATAGAGCACACTTGTAAATACCCCAAAAGCAGTTTTTAAGATTCAAAAGGCATAATAAAAAGCCCCTCACAAACGCATTTGTACCATAAGAAAATTGCTCACTTATCTCACAATTTATTCTTGAATTTAAAAAAGACCCATTATAAGGGGCTTTTAAATGATAAATATAAAATAACAACCTCTAATTATATTCTCTCTTTCTTCTTAAAGTTGACGCAGATAAGTCCGCATACCGCACCGATAATCAAGGCAAACAGCAAGTCAAATATGAGAGTTACTCCAAACGCAAAGCTTCCATCAAGCAGCGAAAATACCAAAAAGGCCAAAAATGTGTAAAGAATTCCTATCATCATTCCTTTATAAAGCCCTTTTACAGAATTCTTTTTAAGCGACGCCATCACACCCAGAAATACACTTACGACCTTTATAATTTGATTTACGGTGCTGACAAGGGTATCATTCATATCAACAAACCTCAAAATTACCGCAAAAAGCAATATAAGCACCAGCGTAATGCACAAACTGACAAGCACACCTTTGAGCACTGACAGCGCAAAATCTTTGTTCATTATCTTTTCCATAAAATACCTCTTGCTATAACCTATGAGGCATTGTCATATTTTATGAGAAGTTTAAAACAGGACTGCACGACCTATAATTTCTCAAACGATATTTCGATTTTTATGTTCCCAATAACCGCACGGAGGTAACTCAGAAAAAAACAACCCGCAATGAGTTGTTTTTGTTTATTTATTCTTCTTTCTTTTTCTTAGATTTTTTGGGTGTTTCATCAGTACTTGGGTTGCTGCTGGGCTCAGCTACTACTTTTTCAGCGGCAGGCAAAATAGGATTGCCTTCGGCATCCAAAACAACAGGCTCTTTTACGTCAATACCTAAAATAACGCTGGCATTAATACTGAGGTAACTCACTTTGTCACCCTCACCGGTTTTGATAAGAGCCACCTTGCCAAAATTGGTGTCTGAAAACTCTATAATTTCACCGTATACTCCGGCGTTGGTCACAATTTTGTCACCTACTTTAAGCTGCTCGCGCATCTGAGCTTCCTGCTTTGAGTATTTTTTGCGGCTTACAAACTGAAAAACAATCATGCCTACAAGCAATACTCCCAACAACATTACCGGCCATGCAGTGGCCCAACTAAAATCTGCTAACAACAAATTTGTCATATCAACGCTCCTTGTTTGTGTTATACACTAATGATATTATGATACACCATTTTAATTTATTTTACAATCATTTTTTATAAGTTATCAAAAATTCGACAAAAAGTTGCATAGTATTATGCAAACCTACAATGCTTTTTTTATTTTGTTTCATATTCATTTAACAGTTCTTGCTTGGTTTTGTCAAGCTTTATGCCCAAATGCTTATAAGCTCCGCTAAGCGCAACCCGACCTTTAGGCGTCCTTGTAATAAAACCGAGCCTAATCAAATAAGGCTCATAGACCTCTTCTATGGTGCCGCTATCTTCGCCCACAACGCTTGCAATATTTTCAAGCCCCACAGGACCGCCGCCAAAATGCTCTATCATACAGCCCAAAATACGCCTATCCATAGGGTCAAGACCTAATACGTCTATATCCATTTGCTTCATTGCCTTCACGGCAATTTGTAAGTCTATTGCTTTTGCATTTTCAACTTCGGCATAATCACGTACCCTTTTAAGAAGTCTGTTGGCTATTCTTGGCGTGCCCCTGCTGCATTTTGCAGTTTCAAAAACAGCCTCTTTGGTTATTTCAGCTCCCAGAATTTTAGCACTTCTGGTGATTATTTGCGAAAGCTCTTCTATGCTATAAAGCTCCAGCCTTGACAGCACTCCAAATCTGTCTCTTAGTGGTGATGACACGCTGCCCGCTTTGGTTGTGGCACCAATCAATGTAAAAGGCTTCAGCGGAAGCCTTATGTTGTTTGCTCCTGCCCCCTTGCCTGCCACAAAGTCTATAGTGAAGTCCTCCATAGCGCCATACAGAACCTCTTCGACAGTGGCTGGGAGCCTATGAATTTCATCTATAAACAAAACATCGCCGGCACTGAGATTAGTCAGTATACCCGCAAGGTCGGCAGCACGGCTTAAAACAGGGCCCGCCGTTATTTTTATCTTGGACCCCATTTCGTTTGCTATTATATTTGAAAGAGTTGTTTTTCCAAGCCCCGCCGGCCCATAAAGCAACACATGATCAAGAGGCTCGCCCCGCTTTTTAGCAGCGGTTATATATATTTCTATATTGCTCTTTATTTTGGTCTGCCCCACATAATCAACAAGAAACTGAGGCCTGAGCTTATTTTCTATTTCCTTGTCCGTCGCTGTTTTTGTGTTTGTAGTGGCGGTATGCCTTGTTTCATGTCCGTCTTTTGTGCTTGCAAAAAACTTGTTAGGTGCTTCCATAAGTTTCCTTTATACGTGTCTTAGACATCTGACTAATACATCAGTGGCGGTCAGCCCAAATTCATATTGCTGTTTAGCAAGCCTGAGTGCCTCACCCTTGGCAACTCCTAAGCCTTCTAGAAGTGACACAACTTCATCAATTACGTCCGTGCCAATCTCTCGGCCGTCGCCGCCGATAATGTTGTCTTTTTTGACAGCTGTTTTTTGTTCAGGAGTAGCAGAAGCTGTAACCTTGCCCTTAAGCTCCAAAACAATACGTTCGGCAGTCTTGGGGCCCACACCCTTAATTTTGCTGAGTTCCTTTGCGTCACCCTTTGCAATAATACTGTTTATTGTGTCAATATCAACATTTGAAAACATAGTAAGTATGGCCTTAACGCCCACACCGTTTATGCCAATCAGCTTATTAAAGAGTTCTTTTTCTTTCATATCAATAAACCCAACCAGATTTATCCCTGATTCGGTCACCTGCTCGTGGATATGAACAGTAATTTCATCCCCTACATCTACGCGGTCTATACCTGCTTTTGAGGCATGAATTTCATAGCCTATACCTCCGTTATCCAACACAAAGCTGTTTTCACTTTTATCTGCCACAACTCCTCTTATGAATGAATACATCTCTTCTCTCCTTTTCTGACTTATATTTGATTTTTGCTGATATTGTTTGTTTTGCAGTGTGTAATTGCCACCGCCAATGCATCTGCCGCATCATCAGGCTTTGGAATGTTGTCAAGATTAAGCAAAAGTTTAACCATATTCTGCACCTGTTTTTTGTCCGCCCTGCCGTTTCCTGTCATTACAGACTTGACCTGAAGTGGAGTGTATTCAAACAGCTTGCCGGTAGTCTGCACAAGTGCCAATATCGCAACTCCACGGGCTTCGGCTACAGGGATTATTGTCTTTTGGTTTTTGAAATAAAAAATTTGTTCAAGTGCGATTTCTTCGGGCTTAAAGTGAAGCATAAGCTGCTTTACTCCTTCATAAATCATAGCAAGTCGTGTGGCAATGGTTTCGTTTGGCGGAGTCTCAATAACCCCATAATCTACGGCCATAATACTGCCGTCGGGCCGTTTGTCAACAACCCCATAGCCCACTGTCGCCAAACCCGGGTCTATCCCTAAAACTATCATATATAGCATTATAACAAACTTTGACCAAAATCACAAATATTTTGCAGGAATTTATTGATTTTTATAATATTTCCAGAAACGTTTTTAAACCCTCAAAAATCAGGCTATTCTTCCTCCGTCAGAGGCAGATTCACGTTGTGCCACACTTCCTGAACGTCATCAAGGTCCTCAAGCATATCCAGCATCCTGACAAAAGTCGTCAGCTGCTCAGGGTTTAAGTCCACATAGTTCTGCGGAACATATTGAACAGCGGCATCAACAAATACAAGTCCTTTACTTTCGAGTATTTCTTTTATTTCACCAAATTTAGAAGGCTCTGTTATAATCTGATAGGCCTCATCGTCATCCACCACATCCTCAGCGTTTGCTTCAAGCGCCAGCATAGTGACAGTATCCTCATCGGTTTTATCGGTTTTTTCAAGAGTAAGAACGCCTTTTTTATTGAACATATATGACACACAGCCGGTGGAGCCCAGACTGCCGCCGTATTTGTCAAAATAGTGCCTAATGTCTCCTACAGTACGATTTTTATTATCGGTCAAACACTCAACAATCACAGCACTGCCACCAATTCCATAGCCCTCATAGGTCATATCTTCATAATTAATGGTGCTGAGCTCCCCGCTGGCCTTTTTGATGCTTCGGGTTATGTTGTCGTTTGGCATATTATTCTGTTTTGCTTTCGTTACTGCGTCCCTCAGCCTTGGGTTGGCGTTTGGATCGGCACCGCCCATTTTTACTGCTACGGCGATTTCTTTGCCAAGTTTTGTAAACACTTTGCCGCGCTCGGCATCTGTTTTTCCTTTGGCCCGCTTAATTGTGGCCCACTTGCTGTGTCCTGACATTTTGTCCTCCTTGCGGGGGTGCCCCGCCGGCTATTTTTTATTTTTTTGAATTAAGCGTAAACATAATAATCCCTGCCGCAACAGCAGCATTGAGAGATTCAAGTCCCCCCCTCATAGGGATTGTCAAAGCCTCATGGCAAAGCTTTTTTATCTCATCTGATACGCCGCTGCCTTCATTGCCCACAACGAGCCCAAACTGTGGCGGCGGCCTAAAGCTAAATATATCCTTACCTTTCATATCGCTTACAAAAAGCGGCAGTTTGGTTTGGTTGAGCATATTCCTAAGCTGTTCTGCTGCCGTTTGATATAAATCCAGCGCAAGCACAGTGCCCATGCTGGCCCTAACTACCTTAGGATTTGTAAGACTGACACAGTTTAATAAATACACATCAAAAAAACCTGCACCTAAAGCACTTCTGAGGATTGCCCCCATGTTGCCCGGGTCTTGAATATTGTCAAGCACCAAAAAGTTGCCTTTAGGGCCACTTATGGGCTTTTGCGGAAGCTCAACAAGCGCCAAAATGCCCTGCGGAGTTTTGGTGTCACTGAGAGCCTTAAAAACATTTTCGCTGACAAAATAAACGGAGATTTTGTCTCTCTGTACTCGCTCCAAAATAACACCATACTCATCAGCACAGTCCTTTAAAACAAAAAGCTTGTCAATATTAATTTTACGTTTTATGGCTTCATTAACAAGGTTTTCACCTTCAAGTAGCGCAAAACAAGACTTGCCGCTCTTATGAGCGGCTGTATCTTTTATTATTTGATTACTCGTTGAGGTAATTACCAACATAAGTTGTTACGCCTTTACAAGCTGCTTTTTTGCTGTTGCTGCAAGAGACGCAAATTCTGACTTGTTATTTACGGCCATTTCAGCCAAAATTTTGCGGTTAAGATTAATCTCGGCTACCTTAAGACCATGTATAAACTGATTGTATGAAAGTCCATTGTTTTTCGCTTCTGCCGAAATTCTGGTTATCCACAAAGTACGCATGTCTCTTTTGCGAAGTTTTCTTCCGATATAGGCGTATTTCTGAGCCTTCATAACAGCTTCGATGGCATATCTGTATTGTTTGCTTCTGGCTCCCCAAAAACCCTTGGCGGCTTTCAGAACCTTTGTTTTATTTTTGTTTTTATTAACTGCTCTTTTTATTCTCATATCTCTCTCCTTATGCGCCGATTAAGGTCCTAATGGTTTTTTCCTGCGTCTTGTCTACATATTCGCCTTTACGCAAGTCTCTCTTAACTGAAGTCGACTTTTTGCCCAAGATGTGGCGTCTGCCCTGCTGGCTGCGTTTAATTTTCCCCGAAGCGGTGGCTTTAAAACGCTTTTTTACTGAATGATTAGTTTTTTGTTTTGGCATTTTATTTTCTCCTTAATTTATTTACGGGTATGCCCCCGCGGGCTGTTTTTGCGGTGATAACACCGCCGGCAATTTTTGGTTAGTTCTCGACACATGTCACAAAGCAATTAAGCTTATTTCTTGATGCTCGGGACAACTATCATAGTGATGGTTCTGCCCAAAATTTCAGGTTCTTTGTCAATGGTGCCGTTTGCATTGATGAGCTCAAAAAACTGCCGCATAACACCGATACCCATCTCCGGTCTTGCTTGCTGACGTCCTCGCATGCGGATGGTAACCTTAACCTTGTCACCCTCCTGCAAAAACTTGTTTGCATGGCGGGCCTTGGTCTGCATGTCGTGCATCTCAATGGTCATCGAAAGCTGAACTTCCTTTACTTCAACAACCTTTTGAGCCTTGCGCTGCTCCCTAATCCTTTTGTTCTGCTCAAACTTGAATTTGCCGTAATCCATAACCTTGCACACAGGCGGCTCGGCATTAGGTGAAATTAGCACCAAATCCAAGCTTCGCTCCTCGGCAATACGATTGGCCTCGTTACTTGATACAATCCCCAGCTGTTCTCCGTTTTCGCCCACAAGACGAACCTGCGGAAACCTGATATCCTCATTGATTAACTGGTCTTTTATGGTTTTATACCTCCATTTTTGTTTGACCGCAAAAAAATGCGGAAGTTTCTTAAAGAAACATCCGCAAAAAACACAAACGTAAAAATACGTCTATATTCAATTTGTTAACCACTGCTGGGAATCCCGCAGGGTGAGAAACGGATATTTCTTCTTTGATGACATCAATATATCATATATTAATATGCTTGTCAACTGTTTTTTAGGATGATACTATTTGTATATTCCAAATTAGAGATTACTTTGTTAGTCTAAGCAACATGGCAATCTTCCGTATTTTAACATTGAGATTGCTTCGCACAGAGTGATTCGAAAAACAACTTGCAAACGACAGACTAACTAAAATTGTTCGCAAAGCTGCAGTGATTTTTTGTCATTCATTTGTTTGCAGGCTTTGATGAAGTCCTTCAGTTTTATGTCGTTTATCTGCTTGCCGCCTCTGATTTTGATGCTGACAGATTTTTCCGCCGCCTCTTTATCTCCCAATATCAACGTATACGGCATCTTCTGCGTACGAAACTCGTTTACCTTTTTGCCCATACCTGTGTCTTTTGTATTAATCTCACATCTTATGCCGCTCTTTTCAAGCTCGTCACAAACCTTTTTAGCGTACTTATTGTGATTTTCCATAACGGGAACTATACCAACCTGAACGGGAGAAAGCCAGAATGGAAATTCTCCCGCAAAGTGTTCAATCAATATTCCGATAAATCGTTCAAGAGAGCCATAAACAACCCTATGAACAATAATAGGAACTTTTTTATTACTTTCATTATCGGTATAAGTTAAATCAAACCTAAGCGGCAACTGGAAGTCCAACTGAATTGTTCCCATCTGCCACCGACGCCCCAAACAGTCTTTCATATGAATGTCAATTTTGGGTCCATAAAAAGCACCATCACCCTCGTTTATATTATATTTACCCTTACCGCAAACTTCATCGAGCACATGTTTAAGTTCATCTTCTGCCTTGTTCCAAACTTCAATTTCTCCCAGAAAACTTTCAGGTCTTGTTGAAAGAGTAAGTGTATACTCCAAACCAAAAATACTATAAAAGCGTTCAGTAATTTCCAAAATGTCCTTTATTTCGCTTTTGATTTGATTTTCTGCAATAAAATTATGAGAGTCATCCTGCCTGAACATCCTTACACGGAATAAGCCATTCAGCTGCCCTGACTTTTCGTTGCGATGAAGCACATCAATATCACTAAATCTTAAGGGCAATTCCTTATAACTGCGCAACTTTCTTTGGTAGATATTAATTGCACTCGGACAACTCATTGGCTTTAATGCATATTCAGTGCCGTCAAGCTCTTTAACAATAAACATATCTTCTTTGTAATGTTCCCAGTGCCCCGAAGTTTTCCAAAGCTCGCTTGAATTCAATTGAGGCGCCGAAAACTCCTCATATCCCCTCTTTTTGTGTTCCTGCCGCCAAAAATCAACAAGAATATTAAATACTTTAAGTCCGTTAGGTAGCCAATACGGCATACCGGGAGCGGTTTCATGCAACATAAACAAGTCAAGTTCGGGCCCTATTTTTCTATGATCCCTCTTTTTTGCTTCTTCAATCATAAAAAGATGGCCTTTCAGTTTTTGTTTGTCGTCAAAGCCGTATACATAAACGCGCTGAAGCATCTTGTTTTTTTCGTCACCCTTAAAGTATGCTCCGCTCACTCTGTTTAGCTTAAATGCAAAACCCCTCAACATTTTTGTGTTTTCAATGTGAGGTCCGCGGCATAGGTCAAACCAATCATCGCCAAGATAATAAATGGTGATGACTTCATCCTCGGGCAGCTCTTTGATAAGCTCAAGCTTATAGGGCTGGTCGTTGAACAGCTTTATTGCTTCTGCTCTTGAAATTTCTTTGCGGACAAAATCCTGATTTGCGTTTATGATTTCACGCATCTTTTGGTCAATTTTGTCAAAGTCCTCGGGCGTGATGCTGACGGAAATATCAAAGTCATAATAAAACCCGTCAGAGATAGCAGGCCCAATTGAATATTTGACATCCTTAAATAGCAAACCTACCGCCTTTGCCAAAACGTGGCTCATGCTGTGACGCATAATGTCTTGCTTTTCTTCTTTTTCCATTTCTTTTACTCCCTTAAATAAAAAAATCCGCCTTAAGTTTAAGGACGAATTGTGTTCGTGGTTCCACCTTAATTCGGGTAAAAATTTACCCCTTCATTAAACGGTTTTCACAGTCAAAAGTGGTTTCGGGTTTGCAATTTGGTTTATGTTTCTTTCAGCCTATGGAAACACTCTCTAAAAAACTTTGTTGCCGCCTACTTGTCTTTTTTCATTCTGCGATATTAAATTATAAGTAATATATCACGAAAACTTAAGATTGTCAACAGATTATATACTACAAAAACTTTTGTATTTTAAACTTATAAACTAATTGTAAACAGAAAAATTCCCTACCGCCTGCGCCGGCATTGGCGCGTCAACAGATTACAATCCTGTCATTGAATAAATTAAACAGCAAATTTATAACATTTCCGTCAAAATTGTCTATGTGCAACCTTATTTTTTGAGGACTTAACGCAATCAGCGAGGTTATCAAAAAAGCATCATTGCAGTCCTTTATGTCACCGTGCCCTTCTTTTATTGGTGCCCCTTTGCTGTCTTTAAGAATATAAGTGCGGTTAAAACAAAAAACATTTACTTCGTTTGTTCTGAAATCAAGATTGCTTATCAGATACTTCAGCAGTTCAATAAAGGTGTCAGTGCTCATAAGATAGGCTATATTATCATTAGCTAGGCTCACCAAGTCATTCCATTTGGTTTTGAGCACTCCCAGCCTGAAGCTGACAAAAGCGTCTAAAACCACACTGTCCATATCCATAAGCATTCTCACAATTATCTGCTTGTCAATATCCCAATCAAAAACCACAAGCGCCTTGACAAACGCCTGCATATTAATATCATTAGTCGTTCTAAACTTAAAGTTGCTTGTCAGATACTCCGACTTATAGACCTGCAAAATCATATCAGCAATGAGCCCTGTAATTTTTTTCTTTATTTCTTTTTTGTGTGTATCAGGGGTTCTCAGCCATAATCTGGCAATTCCTCCGCCCGAAACAAGCGCAATTTTGCCGCCTGCTTTTTTAATTTCAGCGGCAATATTTTTCTGCACACTTCTAAGATTTTCATATTTACTTTCATCGGCACTCACCCAATATTCCCACATAAATATAGAGTGCGTAGTAATATATTTTGTATACCAGCCAAAACGGTTGAAAAATTTGTTATAATATGCTAATATAAATTTATGGCAAAATACCACCCAACACAGGGCTGGCAAAGGTCAAAGAAATTCAAGTGCTTGAAAATGCTTATAAGACCTTTTAAGCGCAGACCTAAAATAATAGAATTATATAAAGAACCCATGATACACCCATATATTATGGTCAGCAATCACAGCGGAGCGGCAGGTCCATTTACTTTTGAAATGTTTCTCGACCGCTTTTTTTGCTTTTGGGGCACACATGAAATGTGTGAAGGCATCAGAAACAGGTGGAACTATTTGTATCATAAATTCTACAGAAAATCTCTTCACTACAGCAAGTTTAGGTCATGGCTGATTGCCACTGTGTTTTCGCCGATATCAAAAATGCTATACAGAGCGACCGAAGTTATTCCAACCTATTCGGATATCAGACTTAAACGCACAATGGAAATAAGCATAAACAAGCTTAATGAAGGAAAAAGCATATTGATTTTTCCCGAAGATTCATCAACGGGATATCACACCCCCCTAATCAAGTATAACGCAGGTTTTGCTTCGCTTAGCAAGTTGTATTTTTCCAAAACACAAAAGGATTTGCCCGTATATCCGATATGTTATAGCAAAAAAGTAAATACCATGATTATCGGAGAACCCATTTTTGTAAATCAACTGCTTGAACAAGGTTTTGACGACAAGCAAGTGGCTGAATTTGTAAAACGAATTACAAATGAGATATATTACAAATATCTGCAGCCCAAAGAACAAGAAAAAGATCAAAAGAAACAGAAGGGGAAAAAACAAATCGGAACAGTTGCCGGTGAGCAAACAGTCGAACAGATACCGGAACAAATTGCGTCTGAGCCAATTACAAAACCGACATTAACCGCGCAGACCGATATAAGCAATGACGAAACAATTCCCTATACTATCAATGACGGCGCAATAGTTGTCAACGAAACAATAGGCAGCACAATTACTGCTGAAAAACCGTCATCCGACAAAGCCAGCATAAACAACATACAATCAAACCCAACTAACAACGACACGACATTTGACGCAATAGACGATTATGACATTTAAGTTAGTTAAAAAAGCACTCAACAGAGTGTTTTTTTAAACCGATAATTTTATTTCAGCACGAAAAAAAAATTATAGTCGGTGTATACGGACAGCATATTACTTTTTAAATCAGAAGGCGCTTATTTCGTAAATATGCTCTTTAAAATAGCGGGCCTTGAGCTCTCTGAATTTATTATTCAGATTATTAATATACTTTTGTTTGCTCTCACTGTCAAGCCCGTTAAAAATCCTGCGGTCAATCAACTCACCCACGGGATTAATCGAACAATTGCTGTCCAAAATTTCACACACACGCTTATACAAAACCTCGTCATAACAGTTGACAACAGCCTTATGTTTTGGCATTGTTTGATTTACCATAAATGACAAACTTTGGGATTTTGGGCCCAACGGACACTTACATTCTTCATAATTATTATTCTTTAGTCTGGCTTTTGCTTCCTTTGCAATCTGCTTAATTAGGCCCATGTCTCTATGGGTCATTTGGCTTTGTTTCTTTTCAACAAAACTATTCTTCGTTTCCATAACTCTCTCCTTTTGATGGTAGTTATTATACAAAGAAAGTCATTAAATCTCAAACTCTAAAATGGCAGAAAAAACGTCGAAAAACTTGTATTTGTCACTATTTATATCAAATTTAAAAGACTACGACAATTATATCCAAAATAAGCCCTGCAAAAATATACATCCACCAAATAATAAACAAAAATTCGCCATAGCGGATTTTGTTGATTCAATAAGCTTAACTGCCAAAAGTTCTTGCCCCAATTTCAGCTACCGCTCCTGGAATTTCTATAGCGTTTTTGTAGTATCTTTGAGCAGCATCCGCATATCTATCAATCAAATCGTTATGCCCTGCTCCCCTATTTTCTGCATTCTCTTTAGCTAAATGTCTATGTCTCATATTTTTATTTTGAGGATTAACACTGTTTTCTATATCATTTAAAATTGATTTTCCGTATGTATTGTAATATTGAAAAGCATCTGCAACATGAATTTGGCTTTGCTTTAAGTGTTGTTCAGCGATAACAACATCTTTGTCGGTACGCATTTTTGCATCATAAAGCTCCGGATCGTCTATTAGTTGTTTCAGCTTATCTTCTTGGTTAGAGATATATTTACCAATCTTTTTAGCCTGACGCTTACCCAAACAATACTTCATGCCAAGCGCAGAAATTGCCGCAACTGTTCCGATGGGCAGCGCAAACAACTCCCAATTGTCGGCACTGAATTCATGAGATGCATTCACTACGCCATTCACATACCCGTCCATGTTCTCGGCAACACGTGTATCCGCCATAATTACTTCATATGCCAGGTTGGTATATGGAGTATCTCCGCGTATAAGCCATTCTTCCTTAAACAAACGGTCATCTATATTTATATATTCAGGATTGCCCCACTCGGCGAAATGATATGCAACCTCCATTTTGTCTTCATATGTATCCTGTCCGCTATATACCAAGTTATTTGCCGCAGTGCGCTCATCAAAATATTCACTGAGTACATCATGCCATGTCTCAATATATTCACTAGTGGTATTTTTGCTTATTCTGGCGTCTCTTACCATTAAATTTGCAAAACTGCCAATGCTGCCAAGCGCTCCAATAAAAGCCCCTGCTATTGCCGATTTTTGGGGAGTAAAGTTATTTATTTTATTAACTTTATCTTTAGCTTTTGTTACGCTTTCTTCTATTGCTTTTTCTTGCGGTGCTTTTGCTTCTTTTACTTCTTCAATTTGCAATAAAACACGTTCGCGCTCTTTTTGACATGCAGCCAAAACCTCTTCCGCAAGCCTTTGGTCCATTTTACTTTGAAATACTTCTTTTATGTAATTTTCATACATATTTAACATACTTAAATCAGCACCGGCAATATTTGCTCTATACCTCAAATTATCAAGTCCTTCTTCTAATCTTTTTAGTTCTTCTTGTGATATCATTTTCTTTTTACCCCCATATGCAGTAAATCTATATTTAACAATTTACTTCTGCTAGAATTATAACACAGCACCCCCCCCCCCATGTCAATACCCAATTTTAAAGCTTTGAGGGCAGATTTCACGCTGACCTAAGTCGGCTCTAAATAACAATTAATAACCGCAGGGAAAAATTTATACAACAAAAAAGAGGCCGCTGCCTCTTAATTTTTAATTTTACTTAATTTATCTTTATAAACTCTGGTTTTTTGATAGTTGTTGTCACTGCCCATACTCTGAAGTTTTTCCATAAGTTCTTTTTCTTGTTTGCCGGCTTGCTTGGGCATCTCTACCCTTATAGTGACAAGAATATCGCCATAGGCTTCACGATTGAGATATTTTACACCCTTTCCTTTAAGCTTAAACACTGTGTTTGGCTGTGTAAGCGGCGGAATTGCAAGCTCGTAGCTTCCCTTTGTTGTAGGCACACTTACTTTGCCCCCGAGATATGCCACGGTAAACGGAATAGGCAAATCCATAAATAAATCAAATTTATTGCGCTGCAAAACCTCATGCGGATGTACTGTTACTTCAATCAGCAGGTCACCGCTGGGCCCTCCTGTTCGTGAGGCGTTACCTTTGCCGCGCATAGTTATAACCTGATTGTCATCAATGCCCGCAGGCACTTTTATTTTTATCTCCTCAGTTCTGTTAATATATCCTGTGCCTCCGCAACTGCCGCATTTTTCTTTTATAATCCTGCCTTTGCCGTTACACCTTTTGCAAGGTCCGATATTGACGGCCCTGCCAAATAACGTATCCTGCATATACCTCACCTTACCTGTGCCGTTACACTCACCGCAGGTGTCATATGCAGTACCGTTTTTGGCTCCAACTCCGTGGCAACTTTCACACATGCCGGTGCGGTTTATCTTTATAATTTTTTCGCAGCCAAAAACCGCCTCGCTAAACGAAAGTGTAATATGCGAAACAATATCCTCACCCGGAATAACTTGCTCACGCCCGCTTCTGCCAAACGAAGAAAATATATTAAAGATATCTTCAAAGCCGCTGAAGGTACCGTTTCCAAAATTCGCCCCGCCAAAGCCTCCGCCGCCTCCGCCAAAAAAGTCATTAGGATTACCTTCTGCTCGGCCAAACTGATCATAGTTGCTGCGTTTTGTCTCATCTCCCAGCACCTCATAGGCCTCATTAATATCCTTAAACTTCTGCACCGCCTCGGGGTTTTTGTTTATATCGGGATGATACTGTTTGGCTTTTTTGCGATAACTTGACTTTATTTCGTCAGCGCTGGCATCCTTGGACACTCCTAAAATTTCGTAATAATCTTTGTTTGCCATGTCTTCCCTTAAAGAAACACCAAACTATCCCAAAATATGAGATTGCTTCTTAACCGCCCCCGCTGTCATTCAGAGCCCAAAGGGCGTGGAATCTCAGGGCGGTTTCTCGCAATGACATTGGTTCATTTTAGAATAGTCTGGTTTCCTTATTCCTTTTATTTATCTTTGTTGTCTTTGTCTTCTACTACTACTTCGTCGTCGCCGTCTTTTTTGGTGTCTGTGCCTGATGTGTTTTTCTGAGCCTCGGCATAAAGCTTGGTAATAACCGAGCTGCTGGACTTAGAAAGCTCTTCAAGTGCCTTATTAATTTTGTCAATGTCTTCAGCTTCAATATCTCTCTTTGCTTTTTCAAGCGCTGTTTCAAGATTTTTCTTGTCATCCTCGCCTATTTTGTCACCGTTTTCTTTTAGCGTCTTTTCAAGCGAATGTATCATATTTTCAGCATTATTTTTAGCTTCAATCAGCTCTTTTCTCTTTTTGTCCTCCTCAGCGTACTTTTCGGCATCCTTGATGGCCGAGTTTATATCCTTTTCACTAAGGTTGGTTGAAGCGGTTATTGTAATGTTCTGCTCCTTGTTGGTACCTAAATCCTTTGCCAAAACATGCACAATGCCGTTGGCATCTATGTCAAAGGTAACTTCAATCTGCGGAATTCCACGAGGGGCCGGCGGAATGTCTACCAAACTAAATCTACCAAGAGTTTTGTTTGAAGCAGCAAACTCACGTTCACCCTGCAGCACATGAATGTCAACACCCGGCTGATTGTCAGCAGCGGTTGAAAATATCTGTGATTTTTTGATAGGTATGGTGGAGTTTCGCTCAATAAGCTTGGTAAATATCCCACCTAAGGTTTCAATTCCAAGCGACAGCGGAGTTACGTCCAACAAAAGCACGTCTTTTACGTCTCCGGCCAAAACTCCGCCCTGAATTGCAGCACCTAATGCCACACATTCATCAGGGTTGATACCCTTAAAGGGGTCTTTGCCGGTGAGCGACTTAACTGCATCCACAACAGCCGGAATTCTGGTGGAGCCTCCAACCAGCACAACACGGCTTATGTCGTCAAACTTTAGTTTGGCGTCTTTTATGGCTTTGTTTACAAGGTCTATGGTCTGATTGATATAATCATCAATTATACTGTTAAACTTTGCTCGTGTTAGTTCAATCTCCAGATGTTTGGGGCCGGTTGCATCCGCTGTTATAAATGGAAGGTTGATTGTAGTTTTTGTTACTGCCGACAGGTCAATCTTAGCCTTTTCGGCAGCTTCTTTAAGCCTCTGCATAGCAAGCTTGTCTTTTGAAATATCAATGTTTTCTTTTTGCTTAAAGTCTGAAACAAGCAAGTCAATTATGCGCTGGTCAAAGTCATCTCCGCCAAGACGGTTGTTTCCGGCAGTGGCAATAACCTCAAATACGCCGTCACCGATTTCGAGTATTGAAACGTCAAACGTTCCGCCGCCTAGGTCGTATACCAAAATTTTGTGTGTTTTTTGCTCACTTTTGTCAAGTCCGTAAGCAAGAGACGCCGCTGTCGGTTCGTTGATAATTCGCAAAACCTCAAGTCCTGCAATCTTTCCTGCATCTTTTGTGGCCTGTCTCTGGCTGTCAGTGAAATATGCCGGCACAGTTATAACGGCCTGCGTAACCTTCTGGCCCAAATAACTTTCAGCGTCTGCCTTAAGCTTTCCTAAAATCATTGCCGAAATCTCCTGCGGCGAATATGTTTTGTCGTCAACCTTAACCTTAAAATCACTACCCATCTCTCTTTTGATTGAAAGAACTGTGCGTTCAGGGTTTACGATTGCCTGTCTCTTGGCCACGTCCCCCACAAGCCTTTCTCCGTCTTTTGCAAATGCAACAACCGAAGGGGTTGTGCGTTTACCCTCTTTGTTGGCAATAACCACAGGCTCCTTACCTTCCATAACTGCCACACATGAATTTGTTGTTCCCAAGTCTATTCCTATTACTTTACCCATTTTAAAAATTTTCTCCTTTTTATTTTTTGCGGGTTTTCCCGCGGGATATTTTTATTTTACTTTTTTATATTAATCGCCCTCTTTTCATCTACTGCATAAGGATATATTTGAATGTTTCTACAGGCATTACACAGGCTGCAACTAACAATTTCAAAACTCACATGCAAGCAGTCGAAACCATAATGATAGGTCCTTATGCAGTTACATTTTACTTAGCTACCACAACATCCGGAATTCTGAGTATAATGTCTTTAAATTTGAAGCCAGCCTGAAGCTCATCTATAATTTCACCGCTCTCACGGTTGGGGTCAACTGTAACCATAACCGCATTGTGTAATTCAGGGTTAAACATTCCGGAAGTTGAAATTTTTGTCACCCCCAGCTTTTCAAGTGAATTAATCAGGTTTGTTTCTATCATAAGTATGCCGTTAAGCGTTGAATTATCCAAAGTCAGTTTCTTGGCTTTTTTAAAAGCATCCAATGCCGGAAGCAATACACTGCATGTCTGTTTTATGCCCTCATCTATGCCTTCCTGCCAGGTGTCCTTTGTGCGACGCTTATAATTTTCAAAGTCCGCCTGAAGCTCGCGTGTCAGGTTTATACACATAGCTGTTTGTTCTTTCAGTCTGTTATACTGCTCAAGAGTTACTAACTCCTCAGGTTCTTCTCTTTTTTTGGCTCTTTTGGCAGTTTCAGCTTCTTGTTTTATTCCCTGCTTTATTTCTTCTTTTTCTCTATTTTTTTCGCTCACTTTTTTCCTCCTAATCCTTTTTTCCTGTTCGTCCGTCTTTTATCTGATCTGCAATAAACTTCAACACTGATGCCACGCTTGCATAGTCTATTCTCTGCGGGCCTATTATGCCCACCGAGGCTATCTTATTTCCGTCTATGACAATAGGAGCTTTAATTACGGCGCACTCGTCAAGTGCACTATTCTGATTTTCGCTGCCTATTTTGATACTTATCCCTTCGCTGTCAGTAGTATCAAAAATGTCTTTAAGCTGCTGTTTGTCATCAAGAATATTCAATATCTCTCTGGCCTTTTTGCTGTCACTATATTCAGGACTATCAAGAAGCTTAAGCATTCCTCCGCTTGATACCTTGTCTTTGCTGTTATAATTTTCAAGAACGCATAGCACAAGCTTGAATATTTCCTCATATTCTTTCATAGCTTTTTTAATCTGCTCATTGAAAGAAGATACATGCTGCATAAGATACCCGAGTTTTTTGCCCTCAAATATGTCAGTAAATATCGCCGAAGCGTTTTCACAGTCGTGCATAGTAACCTTATCGCTTGCTGAAAGCGTGTTTGTAATCACTCCTGCGTTGGTTTCAATAAGCACCAGCACTTGATGGCTCAGCAGATACATAACCTTTATGCTCTGAACCTTTAAATTTTTGAACCCATCCAACACTACAACGGCAGGATATTTTGTGCTCTTGCTCACAGCTTCGGTTATGGATTGCACAATCTCCATAAGGTTTCCTGTTTTTAAAAATAATTCTTCCTTAACCTTTTTGAGGTCTCTCATTGAATAATCCAAGTTGTGCACTATTTCGTTTACAAAAAATCTGTATCCTTTGGTTGTAGGCACCCGGCCGCTTGAGGTATGCAGTTGTTTTAGATACCCCATCGCTTCAAGCGCACTCAGCTCGTTTCTGAGTGTAGCAGTGCTCAAGTCAATCATATCGGTTCTGTGAACAAGCAAGCTCGTTATGGGGCTCGCCTGCTTTATATAATTGTCTATTGCGCCAAACAATATCTGCTTTTTGCGCTCACCCAAGATTACTATTTCGTTCTCGATAATATCCGCCCCCTTTTGTCATTATTCTAACCTTGTCTGGCACTTTTATTATATGATTGTTAGCGCTCTCATGTCACAAGTGCTAACCATATTATATTCATATTATATCCCGCTGTCAACTAAATATGACAGATTCTTTTAATTTTTTTTAAACAAAAAAACACACCCTCAGGTGCCTATTGCCATTTTAATTTTAAAATTAAATATTGAAATTATATAAGCTATATGATATTATTAAAATATGGAATTAAACAAAAGTATGGTATATCGCGTTGCCACACAAAGCGACTTAGAAAGTTATGCAAATGCAGAGACAATCTGCAATTCTTTAGTTAAATTTTCGAAGTACCGCAAAAGAAAAAATGAGGATCCAAAAAAACTTAACGACTTTCAATATAATGAAGGTGAAATTTATATTCACTTTTTTGCTGAACGACTGCATGCTGAAAAATATCTGGCGCAGAAGCAAGATAACATTAATGAAGAATTATTTATAGGGAAATTCCTCATCGATAATGCACTGCTAAAAGCACACGAAGGCGTGGGTGCCTATTGCTTCGGGCATCCGGACGATGGTCATTTTGTTCAGGAGTATGCCCTTCCCATAAAACTTTATAGACCGGATATGCTGGTTGAGATTGCCGAACCAAACCTGGAACAAGCCAAAAAGGAATGGCTTATTTCCATTTTTGGCGAAGAAACATTATCATATAATAATAATCAATAATGTGCACACGAGTGCATCAGAAGGGGCTGATATGATGCCGCACCCATTGACACAGAATTCGGAATGGAGCAAGGCGGAACTCAAAATAATTAAAAAGAAGAGTTAGTGCCTTTCTTTGCTAATCATTGCCGGCTGCATATTGTTGGGTTTCAATTTTTAATGATATATTTTTTAATATTACATACCAATTAATCACAAAAACATTCCTAGTTTCAGTTGCACCGCCACAAAAAAACCTGCAGATTTGCAGGCTTTTTTATTAAAACTTTTTATATTATTTTGCAAACGTAAATGACATGGTAATGGGCAGTAACCCTTTAACGGTACCAATCACCAATTTTCCGCTGATATATTTGATTTCAATAGGCATAGAACCCAACATTCCGCCCATCATGTCCATCAAAAACTCACCACCAAGCTGTTCTCCCAACAGGTCCTGTATTGCAGGAACTAAGTCAAGCATAACATTTTCACCTACAAGGAAATATTCCACTGTAATAAGTTTCACCGGCGGCATCAATATTGTTGCCTTGTTTTCGTCAATCATAATTTGAATAGAATTGACTATCTGAAGAATCGACATCACATCAAGCACAACTGGTGCAATATCAGGAGTGAAACCTGCATCAATCAGTGTGTTCATAAGCATTACATAGTTTTCATATGCCTTTTGTTCTGCTTTCCACTCGTCTTGAGCATATACTTCAGCGTTGTAATTTGCCCAATCATCCACATTTTCTTCATAAGCAATCCATGACTGCTGTGCAGCATAATCTGCTATAGCCTCTGCCGATGCTCCCGCTGCAGGTTCAGTAAGTGATGGATATCCTGCAGGCTTTAATAACGTAGGCATCTTCACCGTAGTGGTAGGCTTTGTAACTGTAATCGCCGGCATAGTCCCGGAAGCAGGTGTGTTGGAAATGGCAGTTATTGCTTTCATTTCGTCAGTTATAACTATCGTTTTTCCGTCGATTGTAAAGCTCTGAAGTTTATATGTACCATTGTTTGCCGTGGTTGGCGGCGCCCCACAAGCAGCAAGCATAAACACACAAGGAACTATCATAAGAGCTACAATCAAAAATGTTCTAAGTGTTAATGATAATGATTTTTTCATTTTTTTAAACCCTCCTTACATATAATATAGCATATACCCCCCCCCCCCATGTCAATTGTTTAAACAATGTTTATAAAAGTGACCCGCCTTCTTAAAAACATTATAAAAAAGCCTGCGCAAAAAAGACACGACTTATGCGTGTCTTTTTTATACTAATTCAATATCAATGTTATATAAAATTATTTGTCAGCAACATATCCTGCTTGCTTTTGTCTTGCCTTTCTGCGGTAATATTCACCCAGAACAATCAAAGCAATAATTACAAGTATTATGAGAGGGAATACTATCCACATCCAAGCACTGCCGCCCCTCACAGGTGCATCAAGCAAAGTGAAGTCATAGTTGAGAGTGAGCGTGTTGTAGTTTTCGTTTTCGGCAATCGTAATATATACCGTATAATCACCTGCCATTGTCGGAATAAAGTTACTGTCATAATCTGTGCCCTTTATTCCCACATATCGGTATGTTACTTCACTGTTTCTGTGGGTAAAGGTTTCAATTTCAGGGTTTTGCTGTCTATTTCCGCTAACCCATCTGTTTATGTCAACAGCGGCACTTCCCATTGCTTTGTTTACATACACAGGGATAATATATAATGCATCATCATAGTTGCCCTCAAGAGCTGTGCCAAGATAAGGGTTATATCTTGCTTGGAAAGATCTTAATCCGGCACTTCCTACACTTTGTGTGCCGTCAATCCATCGGTATGCGCCGGGAAGGCTTTCTATCATGGCAAGTGTCTGACCGTATATTGCTTCAAGCAGTTTGCTGGGGGAAATCCACTGAACTATTGCCTTGGTCACGGTTATGTCAATAAGTGCCACTGTGTCAAGCTGGTTATAGGGGTCAGGGTTATACAGTGCTCTGATTTTATTAAGAATTGTGCCGTTGTCAAACACATTACCTACTGTCAGCACTTCCTTTACCTGCTCCACCGTCAGGCCTCTTTCGCTTGCATAATACTCCCAATCCCATATGAAGTTTAGCGGAAGTACTATATTCTTAACTAAAGTGCCATAAACTCTGGTGTAGCTTGGCACACTGCCCGGAACACTTGCTTCAGATTGGTTTACTATCACAGTAACTGTGCCGCGGCTGGGAAGAAAGTTGTATGAAGACGGAATATACCATACTTCAACCTGATGGGTTCCTACAAAACCAGCTGAAGCCCCTGAATCCACCCATCTATATCGACCATCAAGCGTTGGCATAAGCTCAATGTCAGCCAAAATCTGACCATAACCTGCCTGCAGCGAACCGATATATGCTTCAAACGGAGCAGTCTGCTGCAATATCATGATATAAATCGGGCCTAATATGTCGTTGTAGTTTTCGGAGTTGGGGTTATAAATCAATGCATTATCAAAACGCTTTGCAACCACCATTATGTTGCCGTTTGAGTCGTATACGGTCTCAAGTCCATCCAACTGATATGCTACGTCACCCAAAAACTCATCAAGCGCACCGAATGCCCAGCTATAGCCGTAAGGAAGTATAAATCCTACATCTCCTATTGTTTTTCCGTATTCATAAGTCGTTACAAATTCCCACAAAGGATTTGAGAAACTGATATCAACTTTTGACACCACTATCTCAACCTCTCCGTAAACCCAATTATAGCTTGTGGGATCGGGACTATATCTTACTATCTTGCGGTTTGTGCCAACACTTCCTACAACATCATCTTCATTGACCCAATAATAGTTTGCCGGCAACTCAACCTGCTCAAGCTTTTGTCCATACTGTGCACCAAAAGTTCCAAGCCCCACAAACGCAGGATTAGCCTTTACTACTTCTACCATAACGGTGCCTTGAGTTGAATTATAGTTGGCGCTTCCCACACCATATTCATCAAAGCCGCCCGGGTTATAAAGTATTACAAAGGTCTTTGGCCCCACAGCGCCGCTGGTAACAGGTCCTACTGACTGAAGTGCACCGTTTTGAATAACTGTGCCGTTATCTTCTATATATGCCCACCAATATCTTTTTGCATTGGGTGAAATTCTGATGTCCCCTAAGGTTGAACCATATGGCACGCTGAAGTTTCCGCTGGGCGTAACAAAGACGGCCGTTGCCGGAACAACATAAACAGTCACAAATGCCCATGACGAATTATAAACACTTCCTGCAGGTTCTTGCGGATTTACATCGTCGATTGGGTTGTTTCTATATAATATATAAGAGTATGTTCCGATTCCGCCGCTACCTGAGTCAACTCCTGTCACACCTGCAGTGTAGTTGGATTCAAATCTATATTCAGCAGCACCTCCGGGGAGAACTGCAAACTCCGCACCCACATACAATGTTGACAGCTGTTTGCCGTAATCTATAGTAAATTCAAGACCATTAGGAACATCCTTGCTAGCATCCAATTCGTTATAGCTCGCTTTGCTTACTGTTATTTTAATTTGACCGGCCAAACTGTTGTTGTAGTTGGCTGGGTCTGGGTTATATACCGCATAAAGCCAATTTTCGCCTACGCCGCCCACGGTTGTAACAAGTCTGGCCTGTTCATAAGTCACAGTTGGGCCCAAAGCATCAGCATAGCCCCAGAAGTCCCAATAATAGTTGCCCACAAGATTTATGTCTTTGAGCAGTGCACCATAATAGGCCACAAACTGACCGACATAAGGTATCCACGCAACATCGGCTTTGTTAACTACAAATTCAACCATATTGCTGATTGGATAGTGGTTGGTGTCGGGGTCATAAAGCACTTCAAGCAAAAGTGACAAAGTGGAGCCCCCGATATAATCCTCGGGATAAACAAAGGAGTAATATTGAGGCAGCCTGTTTTCGATATCCTCAACCTTGGCATTGGGGTCATATGTAAGCTGATTGTCAGGTATGAGACTTGGAGCAGACCAAACACCTGCCGCCTTATAAACCTTAAACTTAATTGTTACATTTGACGCTATAAAGTTGCCCGAACCGATGCCCTCGGGGTTATAAGTTCCGGCAAAGGTTTTGTAGTCCACTTCTCCCAAAATGTCAAACACCACATTCCCAACAGGAGTTGTATCGATGACTGCCCATGCGTAATTTGTACCCAGAATATCATTCAGGTCAGCAAGCGTAAGAGTTGACGAATATATAATTCTATCTTCGTCCTCTTCGTTTTTGTCATAAGTAAGATTGTTTGTCGGCGCATTGATTTGGTTTACCGTCACAGTAAGAAGAACATCAACAGGGTCATAATTGGGCAGTGTCAGCACTGCCTTAAACTGACGGTTTCCTACGTCACCTACCAATTGCTGTGAGCCTATGCTTGCGTGCCATGCCCATTCAGTTGCGGCAACACCGCCAACCTCAAACGGAATATCCCTAACTTTGGTCATATAATCTACGCTCATAGGGTCAAGTGCGCTTATTTCAGCAGTCACAATCGGGTCGGTGTCATTCAGTGTTCCGTTTGCAATGGTTATTGAAGTCGGTTCAATCGCTGAATAGTTATAGTTTGAGCTAATTCTATATTTTAGGCTATATCGGTTTGTGCTGCCCGTAAAGTTAAGCTCAACAAGTGACGGGCCTGAAACATCCTGCAGTGTATCGGTGTCATACCACGTATAGTTATAGGTTGACATTCCATAAGCTGACAGAACATCCAGCAGCGTGTCAAGATAGGTTGCGTTAAATGTTGTCTGTCCCACAAATGTGCTCGAACCCTTGGTTACAACAAGGCTCACCGTAATTTTTACGGGAAGTTCATCACCAGTAGTGAATGGACCAAAACCGTCGGGGGCATACCAAATCTGAACAGAGTGCGTACCCACATTTCCAAAGCTTGAAATAAGTCTGGTCGAAGGGTCAACCCAATACCACAGTCCCGGGTCTGACTGACTGTTTTGTATTTCACCATTAGTAAACACATCCGCCAAGGTCGCAGTTGCGCTGTAGGCAATAGTATAAGTAACACTTGAATTGTCACCGTCAGGCCATGTGGGCGTTGCTTCCGGCAATTGCACCACATAAACAGTAATATTTCCATAGTTTACATAATAGTTGCTACCGTCATTGTTTTCAAGGTATGAAACAACGGCGATATATATACCCTCGGCACCATAAAGCACCGACGGGTTTCCGACAAGCGCCGGTGTGCCATCTCCTACTCCGTCGTCACCCGACCAAACCCATGTCCATGCACTGAGTTGGTTTTCAAAATTTAGGGTGATTGAGTCAAGAGTATAAACATCAGGCAAGTATATTTCGGAATATCCGGGCCATTCACTCATCTTTTTGTCAACAGTTATACCAACCTGCTGCACAAAGTCAGTATAGTTGGGTACACTATATTTAAGATAGAAGTTTTGCGTTCCGGCACCGCCAACCAATGTGCTCAAAGAAAGCTCAGCGGCACCTGTGATGTCGGTTACCCATGTGTATGCTGACGAAAGCGCTGACCCATTTGCCAAAACCTCAGCAAGTGTGTCTAAATAAACAGCAGTAAGCGTTCCGGGACTTGTCCAGCTGCCCGTAAGAGGTGTAACGGTTATGCTGACCGTACCCTGCTTCCAATTGTGATATATCGTTTCTCTATATTGAGCCGGAACATCAAAAGTTCCCACTCTGACAGAGCCCATTGTTCCGCACAAGTCATTAACCAAAGTTGACGGAGTAACAAATTCATATAAGCTTGTGTTCCAGCCTGCAAGTCCGCCGCTGACAAGGTTAGCAAGTGTAACTGCATTGGTCAAGTCATACGGAGTGTTATAGGGGCCCACTTCAGCAAAAGCTGCAGTGTTAGGATAAGAAGTTATTTCAACGGTAATATTACCATTTGCGGCAAGATAATTCGATGTGTCGCCTCCCTCATAATATGTCGCAGCATAGCTCTGAGTTGTGCCGATTGCCCCAATAGGTCCGTCGGTGTTGGGAGCCATCCAGCTATAACCCGTGTCAAGACTGACGGTGCTGAGTTTTGCGCCGCTTTCTATGCCATATGGATTGCCGCTGTTGGGAGCCGCCCAAACCGATTGCTTTTTGGCTACAGCTACACTCACCTGACTGGTAACGTCGGTGTAACCGTATATGCTATATTTAAGAAATTTCGTTTGTGTTCCGGCGTTTCCTACCAAAGTGCTTAACAACACCGGAGTGTCATCCACCAAGCTTGTCACCCAGGTGTACGTAACAGGAAGTGACGCCCCGCCTGCCAAAACACTAGCAAGAGTGTCACCGTATGTAGCAGTAAGCGCTCCGGGAGAAACCCAGATACCGTCTGCTATAACTACTCTGACACCAACGGTGCCGGCGGCAGAAGGATTGTAATTTAGGGTGTCATTGTTGGTATAATATACCACATCAATATCTACCAGCGTTCCGAGAGCGTTGTTAAACACTATAGTCAAATCGCCGGAGTTAACCAAATAATATCCCTGTGCGTTTATGGCTGATATGATGCTGCTGAGCGTACTGTTATAAGGCGCACTAAACTCATCGCCATAGGGCACAAACGCACCCGTGTTTGCCGGAATAACCGATACTGAAATTTCGCCGTTTATGGAGTTATAGTTGCTGTCTTTGGTGTAACTTGCCCAATGCATATTGATGCCCACATTTCCTGCGGCATCGGTCGGGGTCACCCACTGATATCCTGAAGTAAGTGGCACAGAACTAAGTAGTGTTCCGTATACAATATTGGTTATTGCAGGATGCGGCGGAAAGGAAGCAAGCGTTGCTTTTGCCACTGAAACACTCACCTGACCCTCGGTTTGATAATAGAAGTCATCACCAAACTCGTCATGGTCATAGAATATATAAGCATTGACGGTTGAATAGTCAATAGCTTCAACCGAATTAGCACCCCATGTATATTTTGCGCTGGGCACACTCAAATCAGCAAGCGTCATGCCGTCAATATATGTACCCGTTATGGTTGAAGGCAATTCAAATCTATAAGCCTGGTCTACCGCAATAGTTATTGTGCCTGAGGCCGGCAAATAGTTCCAGCCGTTGTTATAATACTTGTCGGGATTATATTCAGCGTTTATCGAAACCGTTCCTACATCGTTTATAGTAACATCAGTCCAGCCCCACCATTTTGTGGCGTTAATGGCTCCGCGGTTGGTGCTGACAGTTATTCCGCCTACAACAGTGCCGGGGTTGCCGCTTATTATGGTGATGGCGGTGTTAAGATTGAGGCTGCTAAGAGGCATATCATATACACCGTTATATGTGCTGAAATTATGTTTGTCAAAATATGCATATCCCCAATTTACCGGAATAAAGTTACCGGAATACCCTACCCAAACTGCTTGAGCGGGGTTGACCAAAACACTTGCATACTTATACTGAACAGTGTTTGCATCAGTTAACTTAACTCTAAACGACTGTCTTACGACAACTCCTACGCTTTTTAAAACATCCGGAATAACCGTTGGCTCATCCCATTCATATAAGGTGCCGGCTACATCCATTATGGAGTTTATGTCAAGCGTGCCCACAGTGTTTCCATAAATTATCACCAAAGCATCACTCTGCGGCGTAGTTACGCTAAGCTGACCGGTGTTTCCAAGGTCCTGCCTCGTGACCGTAAATGAAGTAGGAGCCGAAGAAGTGCTATATAAATTAAAGTTAGGAGTCTGCGGCAACACTGCATAAACAGTGTAGTTTCCGGCCAAAAGCGGAGCACTTGTGCTGTTTGTGATTACTGTGCCATTGTTTGCAGTGCCCGAGTAATAATATACAACACTTTCGATACTAAATCCGGCGCCGCCGTTAAAGCTTGAGCCGACATAAGCACCGCTGGCGCGGCTGTTTAGCTCTGAAGTCAACCCATCAAATCTCTGCTGAGACCAACCTGAAGTCTTAGTAAGTTTAGGGCCGGCTGTTCCTCCATATATATAGTTTGAGATGCTCACTAACACCGAAGGTGTAGTCGGACTTACCGTAAATGTGCCCGTTGTAGTTTGAGCCTTGTAATCAATGGTTTCGGGAAAGTAGGCTGTTATAATATAATTTCCTGCATTTTGCGGTGTATTTCCGTTTTGCGAAATATTTCCGCTGCTATAGTTCTGCCCCAGGCTGTCAATGCCGCTGCTGGCAAAACTATATGTAATTGAATTCGTTGGCCTCAGCAAAGCCGTAAACTGCGGCGAGGGCACCGCTCCAAGATATTCATAATTCCCCATTGTTACACCAATGGTGTCGGTGAGTTTTTCCTGCCATTTAGCATAGAGTGTGCGGTCTTGGTTCCCTAAAGGGTGCGAACTTTCCGGAGTAATTTCGCTGCCTGTTCCGGCAGTATCCATAAACCAACCAATAAATTTATAACCCGAACGAGCAAAAGTACCGGCAGGCAAGCCGGTTTCAGGTGTAACAAAAGCCGACAAGTTGTCGTTTTGAGAAGCATATGTATACCCGCTCATAGCCTGATATGTAGTTCCAAGATTAGCCGGCGACGCCCCAAAGTTAAGGTTTAGATAAAGCGTTTTTATGATGCTTTCCCACTTTGCATATATCGTGCCGTTTACATTGCTGTCAAGAACAAGATTGGTTTCGTTATAAAGCGTAGCGCTTGTTATCTGAGTGCCCCAATCATTTGTGCCGGTTCCGTTTTTGCTAAACCATCCCAAAAGCAAGAATGCACTTTTGCTAACCGTAGGCGCTGCACCCGTTTCTGCGGGCAACGTGCCTATTGTTGAGTTATAATATGTTATGGTTTTGGTGCTGAAAGTTGATGGGTTAAACTCCCCGCCCAGCGGGTCAAACGTGAGATTTAGATTAGCCTTTGGTGTCCACTGAGCATAAAGCGTGGTTGCCGGGGCATCTGTTGAGATGGCTGTAGTTGTTTTGTAATAATGTGATGTATTATTGATAACAGCAAGAGTTCCATCTGAATTATAATATTTGATACCGCCCGAAGTTGCACTAAAATATCCATCAAAATCATATCCAAACCGTGTGGGCAGAGAGGTAATCTGAGTTTGATTAGCCGATGTTTTTTTGCGATAAAAATCTACACTGCCGGATCCGCCCGTGCCGCCATTAACATTCAATGTTATATTAACTTTATATGAAGCGTATAAGGCATAGGTGGATGCAGTTTCACTGTTAAGCTGAGTTGAGGTCCACCCCAGGCCCGAAACAACTGAAACAAGCCATTGCTTATTTGAACCCACATATTGCGTTCCCGTTCCGTTATATGATGTAAAGTATCCATCAAAATTCCACCCGCTAAGTGTGGTGCTGGGATTTGACGATATGTCAGTTGTTAGAGAAGCATTGTATTGTAATGAGGATATCGTTCGAGTGACTGTTCCTCCATTAGACGCAGTAGCCGTATTCGCATAAAGCGCTATGCTATAATATTTGGTTGGATATGTTGTTGATGAACTGTTTGTGTACGTTCTGGTATATGTTGTAGGACCTGTCGCTGCGGTTATTGCGGGAGACCATCCTGATGCGGTATAAGTAGTTGTTGTTGTTTTATTGCTAGTGGCATTATAGTAAGTAGTAGAAGAAGTGGAATATGAACTGGGCGACACCGTAGGTGCCGATGGAGTTGTGCCATGGGATACGGTTGTAGTGGTAGAAGCATTTCCACCTGAAGAGTTTTTATAGCTCCATGTAATGGTGTAAGTTGCAATAGTAAGCGTACCGCTGCTGTTGCCCGTAACATTTCTTACGCCAGATGAGGGGCTGGTTCCATATAATGAACTACTACCCAATGAACTACTTGCTGATGTAGTTTTTGTTGCAGAACCTGTAAACGAAACAGAAGAAGTTACTGTCTTCGATCTTTGCTCCCACGGCCATCCAGTACTGCCATAATAAGCCTCTCCCGAAACACTTACCGTTATAGTACCGGAATAACCGGCAGTGTATGTTACCGTAACACTCCAAGTTACAGTAAAAGGAACTTCGCTACCACCAGGAAAGTTAGCAGATGCACTGACACTTCCCGAATAACCCGTTCCGCTTATAGCCATAAACACATTATCCTCACCGGAAATATCTTCACCAAGGTCTATCACAATTTCTTCGTTGATATTCATTTCCTCTTGGCCAGGGTCTGCGGCAACAGTTTTTGCAGCGGTATTTTGCCACAAAAAGCCGGCGCCCACAACAAGCATGGTCACAGCCGCCAGAATGCCAATAAAAAGCCCTAAACTGCTCCTCAAAACTTTCATATAACACCCTCCTTTGTCTAAGCCAAAACAAATGTCAGAACATAATAACTTTAGTATACTAATTTTATCATAAAATTAAGCAAAATTGCAACAAAAAACGGCATGTTTATGCCGTTTCTTAAAACATATTTACCTTTCTCTGTGGTGGTGTAATATAGTTTTTTACTTATTACGTCTTTTACGCGCAGCTTCTGCCTTCTTCTTACGCTTTACGCTGGGTTTTTCATATGCTTCACGTTTGCGGAGGTCGCCTATAATGCCGTCTTTTTGACATTTGCGTTTAAATCTCTTCATTGCGCTTTCAAGACTTTCGTTGTCACCAACCTTAACGGTACTCATAGTTTCACCTCCCTTCACTGCCGTTTTTGACTAAGAACATTTTTTGACAAAAGTAAAAATTCTCTTAACTTTGAAAAAACAAAAAAATGCTCATTTCAAGTGCGTGCGCTTATTATATAATAAAAAGACAGCATTTGTCAACAGGAAGTTTGTAAATTTTTGGTTACCACTCTATAAATACATTTACACGCTGATTTTATAGGCTTTAAGTAACAATTTTAAACCTTGCACAGTAATCCATCTTTAAACAATTCCACCCCTGCTGCTTTCACTATTGTATTCAAAATATCCATGGGATTGCTTCGTTGCTGTGCTTCTTGCAATGACATAATAGCATCGTCAACTTTTATAAAACACCTGATGTAGTTTTGTGAATAACCCACAAAATAGCCACCAACCTTTTCTTCAATTAAAACTCCAAGGGGCTTACCGATAAATCCGGCGTTATATTTCTGTTCAAATTCTCTGACAACCTCGCGCAAAACATTTTCGCGCTGCTTTATAATAGTGCCATTAATTTGAGGGAGCCCTGCTGCAGCGGTTCCCTCGCGGTTTGAATAAGCAAAGAAGTGAACGGCGCTGAATCCGGCTTCACGCACCAAATCAAGCGATTGATTAAAGTCCTCCTCGGTTTCGGTAGGATATCCCACGATAATATCGGTGGTGACTGCCGCATCAGGGAAATATTTATATATAAGACGGACCTTGTCAAGAAACTGCTCGCGGGTATATTTTCGATTCATACCTTTAAGCACATTATTGCTGCCGCTTTGAAGAGATAAATGAAAGTGCGGGCAAAAATTTTTTAAAGCCTGCAATACGCTCAAAAACTTATCTGTAATAATCCCGTTTTCAAGAGAACTGAGGCGCAAACGGCAATTTAGACCCCCCAACGACATCATAAGCTCGGCAAGTGCCGGTTTTTGGTCTACTTTATAATCACTAAGGTTAATTCCGGTGATGACAATTTCAAGGCAGGATTTACTTAAAAACTCCGCCTCTTTTTTGATGCTTTCAAGCGGCCGGCTACGGCTGCGGCCACGTATATAAGGTATAAGACAATAGCTGCAAAAGCTGTCACAGCCGTCCTGAACTTTAAGATACCCTCTTGTGCGTGTCTGTTTACTAAACAAATCATCCTCATATATACACGGAATTTCTTTCAAGACAGATTGCGGAGATTCTGTCACCCAACAAGTAACCGCGTCAAGCCGCTGCGCTCTCTCAGGAATGACAGAAAGGGAGCTCTCTCCCAAATGACAATTGGTTTGAAAAGATATGTGCCTTATAATCTCTTTAATCCCACCCTTGCCGGCAGTGCCGATGACCGTTGCAACATTAGGCTTATCAATAAATTGCTCTGGGTTATGTTCACTAGCACAACCGCACACAACAATTTTTGCATTTGGATTCATTTTATTTATTTTGGCAATATGCTGCCTGCTCTTTTTTTCAGCCTCAGCGGTAACAGCGCAGGTGTTAAGGATATAAATATCAGCACTCGTCAGTTCACCCACAACTTCATGTTCCCCGTCTAGAGCTGCTGAAATGGCATCGATTTCATATTGATTTACCTTGCAGCCAAGGTTAAGCACACAAATTTTCATAGCTCGTCCACCTCGTGCATCACAATGGCAGTGAGCGCAATAGCTGCGGTTTCCGTTCTCAAAATCCGTTTACCCAAACTGGTTGACACCCCGCCTGCTTCAACAATACCTTTAATTTCACTTGCCTCAAAACCGCCTTCGCTGCCAATAACAATGGCAATATTGCCTTTTAACTGCATTTTTTGCGTGTTTTTTTCAGTTTCGTTGGCAAAAATGACGGTATCGTAATTTTTAAGCTGCGATATCACCTGCTCAAACTTAAGCGGACCGCTGATTTTCATAATAGAGGTTCGGCCGCATTGTTTGGCAGCACCCACGGCTATTTTATGAAGCCTGTCAGTCCTCACTATATTAGGCTTAAGATTTGTAAAACGCGACCGGAACAAAACAAGCTCGCTCACCCCAAGCTCACTTAGCTTTTGAGTGATGAGTTCCAGCTTATCTCCTTTGGGCAATGCCTGAAAAACCGCCACCCTCGTTTTGGGGTTACAGTCACAAGGATATTTATTTTCAATATGCAAAAAAACTGCGTTTTTGGTGACTTCACCGATTTTACAAGCATATATATCACTGTCGTCACAAAAACACTCCGCCGTATCACCAGCCTTAAGTCTCAGCACACGCGACAGATGTTCAAATTCCTCACCTTTAAGCACTATAATATCGCCATCAATGTTATCTGCAAAAAATCTCTTTTCCATAAGGCAATTATAACACAAAGTGTTGATATATCACAACACTTTGTGTTGAAACTTAACTTCGCTCACAAATATTTCATGCAAGCATGATTATTTGTTCAGAACAGAAGCAAAACACAACTTTAGCCGAGCGTTAATAAAAAATAACACAAAAACAATTTTAAATAAGCTTTAAAACGATGCTATCCATAATATATAAAGCATTGTCACTAAGGGCAAGCCTGCCGTCTTTAATTTCAACAAGATTTTGTTTTAAAAGCCGGTTGGTTATCTCCTCTTTTTCTTTCAATAAATCACAAGCAAATTCTTTATTGAATTTTGATATATCAATCCCCCTACTTGTTCGAAGGCCTAGCATCAGAGTTTCTTCCTTGCGTTGCCGGGCTGTTAGCTTTTCACTTGAAATGATAGGCAGTTTATGAAGAAAAGATTTTATCATTTCGTTATATTTTACTTTAGAATGACAAAGGGCGCGCTTTGAAATTTCAGTGAGGCTTTCTAAATATTCATCTAAGTTTGAAGTATTATAAAACCTCACGCCTTCAAAAAATGAATGTGCTGAAGGCCCAAACCCTAGGTATTCACCCATATTCCAATACCTGAGATTGTGCCTGCATTCCAACCCCGGTTTTGAAAAGTTTGACACTTCATATCGCAAAAACCCGTTTTTGACTATCCGCGACACACCAAAATCATACTGCGACACCACAAAATTTTCGGACGGCAGTTTCACACTGCCCGCTTTAACCATTTCAAACAACGACGTACCTTCTTCCAAAATCAAACTATACATAGAAATATGACCCATATTTTTTGAAAATAAATAATCCAGCATATCACCTATGTCTTTCTTAGTTTGACCGGGAAGCCCTATCATCATATCGACATTTATGTTATCAAAATACTTCTGAGTAAGTTCAAGCGCCTGTTTAAACTGTTGGGTTGTGTGCGCCCTGCCCACAAGCTTCAGCAGTTTGTCATTCATACTCTGAGCCCCAATGCTTATCCTGTTGATGCCGCACATCCTATACTCCATTAGTTTATCTTCAGCTATAGAATTAGGATTTATTTCAATGCTTATTTCACAATCCTCATCAAGCGCAAAATTGGTTCTGACGGCGTCCATTACTTTACTTATAAAACCGCACGGCAAAACAGACGGCGTGCCGCCGCCTATATATATGGTTTTTATTTTATATCCTTTTGCGCGCTCACTATAAATTTCTATTTCCTTTATAAGAGCGTCTACAAACCCCTCCATTTTTTCGGGACATACAAACGACACAAAATCGCAATACTTACATTTACTGCAACAAAACGGAATATGAATATACAACGATAATTTTTTCATTTTTAGTACCCAATTAAAATACCAAAGAACTCCATCTCCACAGCAACAATGAAGTTATAAAATTGTGAATGCAGAAAATTTTGACATTAGTTAGATTATAACAAATAACTGAAGAACTATTGGACAAGTACCACTTTGATTTACATTCTACACTTATGTAAGCTTACAAGACGCTGGCAAATTTTTCAAACAAACAATTTTAAAACTTCGTTGTTGCTTCCTTCAATCAATTTTCAAAATACTCATAAACGCTTCGCTCGGAAGCTCCACCGAGCCCACCTGCCTCATACGTTTTTTGCCTTCTTTTTGCTTCTCCAAAAGCTTACGTTTTCGGCTTATGTCACCGCCGTAACATTTTGCAAGCACATCCTTTCTCATAGCCTTAACGGTTTCGCGAGCAATAATCTTGCCACCAATACTGGCCTGAATGGGAATTTCAAACATCTGTCTGGGAATTATTTCTTTGAGCTTTTCGGCAATAATCTTGCCGCGGGCATAAGCTTTTTCGGCGTGAACAATAAGACTGAGCGCGTCACACTTTTCGCCGTTAAGCAAGATATCCATCTTTACAAGATTGCTAATTTCATACCCCTTAAGCTCATAATCAAGGCTGGCATATCCTTTAGTGCGCGACTTTAATCCGTCAAAAAAGTCATAGATAATTTCATTTAGAGGAATATCATACTTGAGCACAACCCTGTTTTTGTCAAGATATTGAAGGTCAATATATACTCCGCGCTTGTTCTGACACAATTCCATAATAGCACCTACATAGTTGGGGGGAGTATATACACTCACGGACGCAATCGGCTCCTTAAATTCCTTAATTTCTGCAGGCAACGGAAGATTAGCGGGATTGCTCACTTCAATTTCGTCGCCGCTAAGCTTCATTACTTTATAGCTTACGCCAGGTGCCGTTGTTATGATATCTATATTAAATTCGCGCTCAATGCGCTCGGTGATAATCTCCATATGCAAAAGCCCTAAAAAGCCACACCTAAATCCAAAACCCAGAGCTTGGCTCACTTCGGGCGCATATTGAATAGCAGCATCATTCAGTTTAAGTTTTTCTAAGGCATCCTTCAAATCATTATATTTTGAGCCGTCAACAGGAAAAATCCCGCAAAAAACCACTGATTTCACGTCTTTATAACCAGGCAACGCCTCTTTTGCACCGTTTTCGGCATCAGTTATAGTATCTCCCACTTTTGTGTCGCCCACATTTTTGATGCTGGCAGCAATATATCCCACCGAGCCCGCTTCGAGCTTGCTCACAACCTTTGGGGCGGGGCAAAAATAGCCCACTTCAGTCACATCAAAAATCTTGCCGGTTTTCATCATCTTTATTTTTGTGCCGGTCTTCACGCTTCCTTCAAAAATGCGCACCATGCTTATAGCACCCTTAAAGTTGTCATAATAGCTATCAAATATAAGTGCTTTAAGGGGAGCATCACACTTCCCCTTTGGCGGAGGAATCTTCTTTATTACGGCACTCAAAACCTTGTCAATATTTAAGCCTTCTTTGGCACTGATGAGAGGCGCATCAAAAGCGGAGATACCGATTATCTCCTCTATCTGGCGCCTAGTTTCTTCTATGTTGGCACTGGGCAAATCCACTTTATTAATTACAGGAATTATCTCAAGGTCGTTTTCAAGTGCAAGATAAACATTGGCCACAGTCTGGGCTTCAACGCCTTGAGTAGCATCCACCACCAAAATAGCACCCTCACAGGCAGCAAGCGAACGGCTGACCTCATAAGTAAAATCCACATGTCCGGGGGTGTCTATCAGATTAAGTATATATTCCTCTCCGTTTTCATTGTGAACCATGCGCGTGGGAGTAAGCTTTATGGTAATTCCCCGCTCACGCTCCAAATCCATGCTGTCAAGAACCTGCTCGGTTAAGTCCCGGCTACTCAGCGTACCGGTTTTTTCAATAAGCCTGTCAGCAAGCGTACTTTTGCCGTGGTCGATATGCGCTATTATACAAAAATTTCGTATCTTATTTAGTTCTGTCATATCAATATATTACACTAAAACCCCTCAGTTTTCAAAGCGAAAATTGCCGATTTAATTAAATTCACACAGAAACCTCCTCAAAACAATACAGCAAATTTAAAAAAACTAAAAATCCCACAAAATTGCTGGAAAAACTTAACAATTTATGCTATAATATCCTACTAGGTAACAAAGTTTTTCGAAAATAAAAACAAATAAACTATCAAAAAGTTGGATAGGATCATGGAATTTTTAATAAATAAATATATAGCCAATCAGGGAAAAACCAGCAAAGAAAGCGTCGGTTGTTCGCTTGGTGCCATAAAAAATGCCGTAAAGGAAGAATTCGGGATATTTCTACCTCTGCATCAAATTGCAGACGGCACTATTATTGTGTTTGAAAATGAAACCTTAAAACATGCCACAGGCAAGGATGGCTACGTCAACAATATTGAAAGCAAAGACGCGCTGAAACAATATAAACTGCAAGGCAGTGACGAAACAATAACGCCCCTCGAGCAAGTCTTGAAGGCCGCCAATGGAAAAGTTCCGGTAATTTTAAATATAAAGCATTTTAATAAGATAGGCAGTTTTGAAGAGGAATTGCTTAAAATCATAAAGGAATATAAAGGCGACCTTGCCATAAGCTCGCTTAATCCCTACTCTCTTGAATGGTTCAAAAACCATGTTCCAGAAATTTTAAGGGGTCAAATAGGAGGAAAGCTAAAGCAAGATGAGCTGCTGCAGACCATGAAAAGGCGCAAGCGAAGAATGTTAAAGAAACTGAAATTTAATAAAATATCCGAGCCCAACTTTATTATATATGAGGCGCAGCATCTGCCAAACAGAGCTGTAAGAAAAAATCGGGTTCTTCCGACATTGGCATTAGGCATAAAAAATCAGCAGGAATATATGAAAAAAGTGAAGTTTTGTGATAACATTATATTTGAAGGCTTCAACCCACACATCTAATTCAGATTAAAATTTATTAAAAAACAACCCGATTATGTTCGGGTTGTTTTTAATTTTTATCCTTCAATTCCTCCTGACGGCTCACCTTCGGCAAAATGCCCGTCAAACCAAGCAGTGAATTTAGCTTTATCCGCGGCCTCAATTTGAACTCTGCTTGTCTTAAACCCATTTTGGCGTTTAAGCCACCAAACAGTATTTCCGCTGTTAGTGGGATATCCGCCCACAGTTATAGTAAAGCTTTCGCCGCGATTAAATAACCAAAGAATTTTATCATTATAATACACCGTAAAAGTATATGCTGTGACCCAATTCCCAAACAAATTGTTCACTCCTGTTTCCTGCTCCATTCCGAGGATTCCATAGTTATCTAAAAAATCCGCTTTTTGCTCGTTAGTTAATGTATATTCGGTGGTCTCACTAGCTTCGGCTCCTGTTTTTATAGTAATTTTTGTGACCGAACCAAAATCTACCTCCACAACCTTTTTAGGGGCGTCGAAAATACAACCCGACAGCAGGACTCCTGCAAACATTACAAGTAAAATCATAACTACGCCGCTTTTAAAAACCGCCGCTTTTGTCATAAATTCCTCCTATATTTAAGATATCCTGTTCATTATATTTCTATGTTACAAACCTAATTAATAATTTTTGACATAAAGCTGAAAATAACTCTTTGCATGAGCGCAAACCGGACAAACATCCGGAGCTTCAGTTCCCTCAAGAACGTGTCCGCAGTTGCGGCACTGCCACAAAGTTTCTTGAGGACGTTTAAATACCGTTCCGTCCTTAAGATTTTTGAGCAATGCTTCAAAACGCTCCTGATGACGTTTTTCAATTGTTCCCACTCCTTCAAAGGTTTTGGCAATATCTTCAAAACCCTCTTCACGCGCAATTTTTGCAAACTTTGCATACATATCTGTCCATTCATAGTTTTCGCCATCGGCTGCAGCTCTTAGGTTTGTCGCAGTGTCGCCAATGCCGCCCAAAAGCTTAAACCAAAGCTCAGCGTGCTCTTTTTCGTTGTCGGCAGTCTCCTGAAAATATCCCGCAATCTGCTCATACCCCTGCTTTTTTGCCACGCTTGCAAAATAAGTATACTTATTGCGGGCCTCACTTTCACCTGCAAAAGCAGTCATCAAATTCTTTTCTGTCTGTGTTCCTTTTAATTCCTTTGCCATTTTAGTTTCTCCTTTTTGCAAAGCCATTTTAACGGCGCAACGGGATGCCCCCGTTGTCTTATCGATATAATAACATATTCATGTGTTTTTTCAAAATGTTTAACAATAAAAAATCCCTCACACACTCTGTGAAGGACTGTTAATTTTTATCGTTTTTCACAATTCAAATTCAAGTATGCCGGCGTTATCCTGCATATAATCAATATATTTGCCGCTTTTGGGTCTGCCCCAAAAGTAAGCACATACAGCACAGTTTGCAGCACCATGCCCTACAATTAAGATGATTTTATTGTGTTGATTTAGCTTCAGTTCATCCAAAAATTCAAAAACTCTGTCCTCAACCTCAAAAGCACTTTCCGCTCGCTCAAATTTTTGCAGTGCGTTTATATCATAAAAGGCACCAAAGTCAAATTCTCCATCCGTAAGCCCCTCAAATTCACCAAAGTCCCGCTCAATAATACGTACATCTTCCGTCACGCATCCTCCAAAACCGTTATACTGCAAAATTATTTCCGCAGTTCGCTTGGTACGCTTAAGAGGACTTGTATAAACTAAATCAAATTTTGCGTTTTGAAGCTTTATACCAAGTTCCTTTGCCTGTTCTTCACCTACTGCATTCAATTCTATATCCGATTGCCCCTGCTTTTTACCGAGCACATTCCATGCAGTCTGTCCGTGCCGCACCAATATAAGTTTATTCATAGCCACCTCACAGCCCATTTTATATAACTCCTGCCGCTTTGTCAATAGACTATTTAAAAATCTATTAAAAAGGGTTTGGAAAACTTACACTATTTAAAAATTAAATAAAAAACACTATCGTTTGAATAGTGTTTTTGTTAAAAGATAAAAAATATTATTTATTCCTTTCTTTCTTTCTGACAAGTCCCTTTTCTTTACCGTTGTTGCTGGGCTTATAATATACTCTGTCTTTCAAGCTGTTGGGCATATATTGCTGTTTGACATATCCGCCAAAGTCGTGCGGATATTTATAACTCTTACCTCTGTCAGCGCTCGTCTTGTCGCTCGGTGGCCATTTTACAAAATCAGTGCCGTCATCGTTGGTTGAAGGATGATTTTTGAGGTTATTTAAAACGCTGTCATCTTTGACATTTACAGCGTCATCAGCCGCTGCGTGCATAGCAAGATAAACCGAATTGGATTTTTCGGCCTCGCACGCATAAATTATTGCATGACTAAGATTTAGCAAGCACTCCGGCTGCCCCAATTTTTCACAAGATTGAAGAGCTGCACACGCTAAAAGCAGCGCGTTACTGTCAGCCATTCCTATATCCTCGCTGCAATGAGCAATCAACCGCCTTGCAATTATACGTTCGTCACAGCCGGCTTTAATTAGCCGCTGACTATAATATAGAGCTGCTTCAGTGTCACTGCCTCTGATACTTTTGCAAAAAGCGCTCAAAATATCAAAATATCCTGTTTCATCCAGAGATAATGCCTTTTTTTGTATGCTTTGCTCGGCAATTTCGCGGGTTATTACAATATTTTTTTGTTTATTTATGTTGGTTGTATTAACCGCCAGCTCCAGCGCATTAAGCGCCTGTCTCACATCGCCCGCAGCTGCCCACGCAAAATGTCTGAGCGCATTGTCCTCCACCTCAACCGGCAAATTTCCAAGCCCGTTTTTTTTATCGCTTATCGCACGCTGCATTGAGATTATCAAATCTGCCTCACTCAGCGGCTTAAATTCAAACACGCGACATCTTGAAACAATAGCCCTTGTCATTGAAGTATAAGGATTTTCGGTAGTGGAGCCTATAAAAATTATACTGCCCTCTTCAATCGCCTGCAAAACCGAATCACTCTGTGCTTTGCTCCAGCGGTGACACTCATCAAGCAAAAGATATGTTTGCTTGCCATAAAGATTAAAATCATGCTTAGCCTTGTCAATAACGGCCTTGGCGTCAGCAACACCTGATGATACTGCATTGAGTTTTCTAAACTCCCCTTTGCAGGTGGATGCAATAATATGAGCAAGTGTAGTCTTGCCTGTGCCGGGAGGGCCGTAAAAAATACAGCTGCCCAAAACTCCCGCTCTGATAGCCCTATCCAATAAATTATTCTTGCCCACAATATGCTGTTGACCAATAAAATCCTCAAGACTGTCGGGCCTCATACGTTCAGCCAAAGGGGGGCGCGCAAAGAAATCTGTAGTCATTTCCATATGATAATTATATCACAACTCAAGCAAAAAACAAACTGTTTGCCGTCATCATCAATTTTATACGATAAATATTTATGCTTATTATAGCATAAATATACACAGATAGAGACTACACGACCTAATTCTTTTTCGAACAAAATTACACCAAATTATGGTTTTTCAACATATTATATTTGACTTTCATTGAACGCGGATAGTAAAAATTATATACTTATAATTATTTTGTTCTAAATTTATAGAACAATAAAAATATATATTGTTTAAATAATCATTAATAATTATTTATATTTATGCATATCACTACATATCTATAACCGCATTGCTGTTTTGGGCCAGCAGCTTATAAGGCAAAAAACCTATATTATAATATTCCACACCATTATAAATAAATCCCTGCTCAATCCCCTGCTTTTTTATCTTCAGCGTTATGGGGTTTCCCTCGGCCTCAAACCGGATGGTTAAATCATCAAGCAACCATCTACGCTGCAAATTTATTTTTATACCATGCTCCAAAAACGACACTCCGGCAAATTGCCAAAGCAAATCAAAATAAGAGCCTACCAAATTATTATTTTTAACATACAATCCTTTTAGTGAATTTATATATTCAAACTTTGCCACATAAACCAGATTTCTAAATCCGTCAAAGTCTGACACAAGCTTTGGGTCATCAATAAATTTGCTGATAATCCGTTGTGGCAGCAGCAAATTTATCAGCCTGTCAAAGCTTATATTATTACTTTGCACACTTAGCGGTTTGAGGTTTTTATATTCGTTCCTAGCTTCAAAAAACAACTCCTCTCCACGCTCCAGATTTTGAACGGTCATAAACTCCTTTGAGCTCACAATATAGACATAAAAAACACTGCCGCCCCTGATTTTGGCCTTCATTTGCCCCTCAATGCCAAGCTTGGTGATATTCAGGTTTCTGAGCAGCCCGCAGCTTGTGCTATAATAGCACTCCACTTTATTTTTATAGTCAACAACTTTTATGCCACCCTTATGGGGCACAACTTTAGTATAACACGCCTCATCTTCACCTGTGCCCAGCCCCAAAAATATATTAAAGGTCACCTCTTTACTATCCTTGCCAAGATTAGATATTGCAAGCCGTTCTATCATATAACCCTTTTTAAAACTCGCAGTTCGCTTGCGGATTATAGTTATATCCCCTGATGACACTGACCCCTTATATATAAAGTCGTCATAATACTCCCGGTCGCAGTCCAAAGTCTTTGAGCCGATTTCAAACCAGATGCCCTCTCTTTTATTGGCAGCTGCTGAGGTATATATTTTATTTATATTAAATGCATTGACGGCAAACATAATCGCCGAGCTCAGAAACTCCGCCTGATGAATTTTGACCACACATTTTTCAAAGTTCATGCTTGCCGCCAAAATTAATATATCATTATAGAAAAAATTCCTTGTTCGCGACACAATCCGCCCAAAGTTTTGATGAATGGAGTTCTCCCTTATAATATTAGAACCGCTCTTTCTTCGTCCGTCAAAATTTATCACAATATTCGCAGAATACCCCGATTCCTCCAGACGCTTTAAAATTTTAAGCTCACCGCACAACGCCTTCAGATTTTTATGTCCCCCTATATCTATTTTATAAACAGGCAGCATCATGTTAAATCCGGCGTTCGCCAGAGCCTCCATATGAGCAGGCGTGTCGTCACCCAAAACCGGCATGTTATAAATTATTTTATTAAGCACACAAAGCTCGCTGGCGTTAAATAGCTTAGGGACACTCTTCCCCCTGCTACACCTTTTATCCTCTTTCACTATCCCACACAAAACATATTCCGGCCTAAACACCCATACCAGCAAAGCTATATAAAAGCAGGCAGAAATTATTAAAATTAAATATATCATAACCCAATTATTGCTAAAGTCTGCTTTTTTAAACCAAAACCAATTAAAAATACACATTTTTCACTTTTGGGCAACGTACGTTGCTAAACGATTCTGCATACCACAAAGTGGTCGAAGCCTTAGTAAAACAATATATATCCTCTCCCCATTGACAAACTGCTCATTTTTGTATATAATATATTCATTAGTTAGTCAGACGGTCGCGTGGCGGGTGTGATGCCCATCACGAGGAAAGTCCGGGCTTTATAGAACAGGGTGCTGGGTAACTCCCAGTGAGGGCGACCTTAAGGAAAGTGCAACAGAAATAAACCGCCACGAATATGTTTTTCAAAAATACAAGAGTTTTTGAGAAGAAGAAATTCAGCTGTAAGAGTAAAAAACTCAGGGCTCCCACAAAGTGCCAGCAAAGCACACTGCGTGGTTCCCCAAAAGTATCTGCCGGAAACTTTTTGGGAAAAAGGAGCAGTCGACAACAAAAGCGAAACTTTTGCGACAGCAAAATAAGCAAAGTTGTAGAGTTGCAACGTGGTAAGGATGGAAAGGCGGTGTAAGAGACCACCGGCCGGTTGGTGACAATCGGTGCTCTGTAAACCCCACCTAAAGCAAGATTAAAAGCATCGCATAAGGCTGTTCGTCTTGGTGCTTAAAAGTATCGCTAAAGCCATATGGCAACGTACGGCTTAGATAGATGACCGTTTAATACAGAACCCGGCTTATAGACTAATCTAATATAAAAAATAAATAACAACCAACATACGTTGGTTGTTAAAACAAACCGCCTTCCGCAGGTGGTTTGTTTTTTAAAATTTATTAAAACTCAAAACTTCTTCAAGTGATTTTTTGGGGGCTCTGGAACGCTCCAAGTACGTGTCGGCATATCCCAGAGATATAATACTCATAAGCTCATACTCCTTGGGAACGCTGAATATTTCAGCAATATCCGCCGAATAAGGACATCTGTATCCCGCTATCCAACAGGAGCCTATTCCATGACCTGTTGCCGCCAGCAGAATATTTTGAGTGGCGGCACTACAGTCCTCCACCACAAATTGATAAGTCTTTCCAAAAACCAAAACCGCTGCGGAGCAATGCGAAAGAAACTTCCCCCACGAGCTAAATTCGGCAATTTTATTTTTAATTGCTTTATCTGTAACTACAATAAAGCGCCATGGCTGCGTGTTACACGCACTCGGAGCAAGCCTGGCACAATCAATAATATCGTTCAAAACTTCTTTTGTTATCTTTTTTGACAGATATTTACGTTCACTCTTTCTCTGTTTTATGGCCTCTATCACTTCCATGACTCCTGCCTCCTTTAAAACTTGTGCTAAGATATCGGAACAAAAACGATGCGGCAAAGAAAACCAAAGCCACTGCCGTAGGAATCCAGAACAGCAAGGAAATGTTGTATATGATTGCAAACGCAATTATAAACATATAAATGCCGGCCGCAATAAGATTTATGCCATACCAGACTCTTAGAGCTTTGACATTATAGTCATGCTCAAACTTTTCCATTTCAATCCGGTCAATCTGGTCTTCTCTGACTACTTTCATAAACCCAAGATTAAATAGGTATATAATACCGATTAGACATATGCTTGCGGCGGCCAGAAACAGGAAAATCGCCATATTTCATCCCTCAGCCATATATTAGCACAAATTGTCGGTTTTTGGCAAGTAAAACGCGGCTTAAAAAACTCCGCCAATTTTGTGGCGAAGTTAGTATGTGACAGTTTTTTAGAAAAACAACTCTTGTTTCTTTATTTGAGCGCGTATGGTGGCAAGCGCCTTTTTTTCAAGTCTGCTTATATATGACCTTGATATACCAAGCCGGTCAGCAACCTCGCGTTGAGTATATGTAGGCTTGCCGCCAATACCAAAGCGCAGCTCCATAATCTGATATTCCCGTTCACTTAAGCTTTCTTTTATGATGCCGAGGAGCTTAACGGTCAGAATGTTATTTTCCACCTCCTCAATAACATCATGCTCAATGTCGGGAACGATATCCATAAGACACACCTCATTTCCCTCTTTGTCGCGGCTGAGCACTTCATTAAGCGCCAAAGTTGATTGATGTTTTTTGTTTACCCTCAAGAGCATAAGGATTTCATTTTCAATACATCTGGCAGCATAAGTGCTGAACTGTGTGTTCTTTCCATATTGAAAACTGTTGATAGCCTTAATAAGACCTATGGAGCCCACCGATATCAAATCATCGGCCTCTCCCGCTGTATTATATTTTTTTACTATATGCGCTACAAGTCTCAAGTTATGGCTTATCAAAATTTCTTTTGCCTTTTTGTCGCCCGCCCAAAACTTTTCAAAGTTCTCCTTTTCTGCTTCGGGATTCAAAGGCTTTGGAAAACATGATACATTATTGACAAACGCCGAAAAAAGCATAATTCTGTTCATGAACGTCATAAAACTTTCAACTATCATATACACCCCCAAATATGCCCTTTCAAAAGCATACAGAATGTATATGACAAAATTCATTCCTTGTTGCATGTCCAGAGATAATAAATCAGAAACTCCGTCTTCTATCATTAAAATGTTGACACATCACCACAAAAAAACACCCGTAATTATGAGTGTTTTTTTATCTGTAAATATGGGTTTTGGGCTTACTAAAAAACCTTACCAAGCTTTTATTGACCGCCTATATTTTTGCTTTCTTCTATTGCAGCTTTGGGAGAGCTTACATTTGAACCATACCCTTCTACAGGATTAACCCATTTGAATCCAGGTTCTTCTCTTTCTATTACATCGTCAGTTTTCCCAAAAAGGTCACGGTAATGTGCGTCCTCAATTATCTGTTCTGCAGTGGGATACATCCCTGACACATCAGATAAATTTATTCTCAAACTAAGAAAAGCATCTGAAAGATTATCTTTATGCATAAAACGTTCCGGCTCATAAAACCCCTCATGCTGTTTTGCAAACCTTTCTGTCTGAGCTTCAATTTGAGCAACAGTCACGCCGCTCTCAACCAATTCTTTTGCGGTTTTTGAAATGTTATCATAAGCCGCATTAGTAAATGCTTCTCTCAGCAGCAGTTCTATTTCCATACGCTCCTTAACCTCAGATGCAAGCGGCATTGGTTTTATATTTTTTTCGTCAAGTCTTTCAAGTTTTGTAGTTCTATACATGTTTTTTCCCTCCCATTATATTGAGTATAATCGTAAATTGACTAATTGTCAACCCCCTCCCGCTACCCTTTTTCTCAAAATATCCCCTGCCTTAAGCGATAATTTGGTTTTTAGCATCAGTTTTTCTTGCACAAGTTTGGCCATTTCAACTTCTTTGCCATTTAGATTTTTAATTTTTGTCACTTTAAACTTTTTATTGAAAGTATCATTAGGGCTGAGTATTTCTAATTCTTCACCAACCTCAAAGCGGTTGCGTTGCTGAACCAAAACAAATCCGTCTTTTCGGTCCTCTAAAACAAGCGCCATAAACTCATGCGTCTGAACAGGCATAGAACTTTCAAGACATTCTCTTTCTTCTTTAAATCTGTCTTTAAAATTAAATCCCGTAGTATACTGTCTGTGACTAGCTTTATATAACTCATCTTTCAGTGTTTTTATGGGTTTATAATTGATATCTTCTTTCATTTTATCAAGCACCCGCCTGTAGGCATTTGTTACCGTAGCCACATAATAAGGGGACTTCATTCTGCCTTCAATCTTAAATGAGGTCACTCCCACATCAATCAGAGCCCTCAAATGCTCAAGCATATTAAGGTCTTTACTATTGAGGATATACGTACCCCGCTCATCCTCTATTACATCATAAAAACTGCCCCTGCGTGATTTTTCGGATATACTATACTCCCATCTGCACGCCTGCACACACTGCCCTCGGTTGCTGTCTCTGCCCGAAAGATAATTGCTGAGTAAACACCTGCCCGAATAACTTATACACATAGCCCCATGAACAAAGGCTTCGAGTTCAACCTCGTTAGGAATATACTCCCTAATCTCTTTAATTTCGGTAATACTGAGCTCTCTGGCCAAAATTAGACGCTTAACCCCAAGGTCGGCAAAAAACTTGGCCGCATACTTATTGGTTATGTTGGCCTGAGTACTCACATGAATAGCAAGACCGGGCGCCGCCTCACGAATGCGACAAATAACACCGATATCAGCCGCAATCACAGCATCGGCACCGATTTTTTCAAGATATTTAATATATTCGTCAAGCCCGTTTAAATCATCATTGTGAGCAATAATATTGATTGTTATATAAGCCTTCACCCCGTGCCGGTGACAATATTTTATATATTCTTCAATCTCATCCGCCTCAAAATTATCACAAGAGGCCCTCAAACCATATTTTTTGCCGGCAAAATATACGGCATCCGCTCCAAAATATACGGCCGTCTTCAATTTCTCAGCATTCCCAGCAGGACTTAAAAGCTCCAACATTTACTCTCTTTCTCCTTTATAACTTAAATATTCGCATTTCACCTATGGGCTATTTTGTGAACCCTGACAGTGAAAACGAACAAATTAAACATTTTCACCACCAAACATTTTTACGCTTAGACTTATACCGTCCTCAATATCAAGCATGACACTTTCAAGCTGTGGATGCTGCGCAACCGCTTCATTAAACCTTTGCAGGTTTTTTACGATACTTCGTTTCTTGACAGGAGTTTCAATCTTGCCCTGTACCATACCCATAAAAAGTACGTCATCAGCAAACAGAACTCCGCCCACCGTCAAAAGGTCAACCAAATAAGGCAAAAACTTAATATACTGCGCTTTGGGGCCGTCTAAAAATATCAAATCAAACTTATCTTTGAGTGTCGGCAATATTTCAATAGCATCACCCATCTTCTGAATAATACTCCGTACCCCCCCCCCTGCGAATTTCTCAAAATTATCATAGGCCATTTCATAGAAATCTTCTTCTTTTTCTATAGTGACAAGCTCAGCGTCTTTATGTGCTCTCAGCATAATCAGACCCGAATATCCGATTGCTGTGCCAATTTCCAAAATTTTCTTAGGTTTTGTCATAGCAGTCACAGCAAAAAGCAGCTTTTCAGTCGACTGCTTTATAATTGGAATATAATTCTCTGCGGCAAAAAGGCGCAGGGGCCTCAACTCCTCCGCGCGCTTATTTACACTATTCAGATACTCTTCAGCATTTGTCATACGTATATTTTATTATAAACCAATCAGTTAGTCAATCAATTCTGCCCACAGCTATATTTGTTTTTTGTGAAATGCAAGCACTGCACAATTCATGTTTTTCTCTCAGAACAATAGAATTAATTAACTTCACACTAACTTGACCCTTTCTGAGCAACAATCTAAAATACTATCGCAGCCAAACCACATTTAAACATAATTCACAATAGTTATTATCATAGGACGGCGTTTTGTCTTTTTAAAGAAATACCCTGACGCTACTTTACGCACCGCCGCCTTAACTTCTGCCACGTCTAAGCCTTTCAGTTCCATTTTCTCAAGCTGACTGCGCAGTGCTTCCTTGGCTTCGCTTATAAGCTCACCTGCTTCTTCCTGATAAATAAACCCTCTCGAGATTATCTCAGGTCCGTTCTCAATTTCACCCGTACGGCTGGCTATACTCATAAACACCACACAAATACCCTCTTCACTGAGCACCTTACGGTCGCGTAACACCACACTTTCAGTGTCGCCTAAGCCAAAACCGTCAACAAGACGCTCACCGGCACGAACTTGACCTGCAAATTTCAAGAGATTTTGATTAACCTCAACACATGCTCCGATTGTAGGAACAATAATGTTGCGCTCTTGCATACCAAGCTCTATGGCCATTTCTTTGTGCACCTTGAGATGCTTATGTTCACCATGCACGGGCATAAAAAATTTGGGTTTGGTCAGGGCATGAATAAGCTTTAACTCATCCCTATAGGCATGCCCCGACACATGTACATCGGCAATTTCATTATATACTACATCACAGCCCATCATAACAAGATTATTAATGACATCATTTATAGCTTTTTCGTTGCCCGGAACAGCACTCGCCGAAATTATAATAGTGTCTCCGCTGCCGAGCTTAGCTTTGGGGAAGTTGTCAACCGAAAGTCTATAAAGCGCACTGGTTTCCTGCCCCTGACTGCCTGTTAGAATAACCAACACTTCGCTATCCTTATACTTATCTATATTTTCTATTTCGCAGATAAGTTTTTTATCATATTTCATTTCACCGATTTTAGTGGCAATATCCAGAGTATCAATCATACTTCGGCCCAGCACAAAAATCTTTCGGCCGGTTTTGGTGGCAAGGTCAATAGCCTGCTGCATTCGGTGCACATTTGAAGCAAATGCTGTGATAAAAATACGCTTGTCCTTATGCTTCATAAACAGTGTTTCAAACGTCTTGCCAATCTCGCGCTCGCTCATCGAAAATCCGTCGCGTTCAACATTGGTGCTTTCACACAAAAGCAGCAATACTCCCTTCTTTCCTAGCTCAGCAAGTCTCGCAAGATCCATGCGCTCCTGCCCCACAGGGGTCAGGTCAATCTTAAAATCACCCGAGTGAATAACTGTGCCCACCGGGGTGAAAACAGCCAACATCATTGAACCCGGAATTGAATGGGTAACTTGAATAAACTCCACCTTAAATTTGCCAGCGGCAATAACCGAGCCCGCTTCAACGCTTTTTGCGGTATATTTTATGGGGTGCTCCCTAAGCTTTCTTTCAGCAAGACCCATAGTTAGCCTGCTTCCGTAAATCGGTACATTTAACTGCGGCAAAATATACGGCAGTGAACCGATGTGGTCCTCGTGCCCGTGTGTAATAAATATACCTCTTACCTTTGATTTACGCTCAACCAAGTAGGATATATCCTGCACAACGCAGTCTATACCCAACATATCATTGTCAGGAAAGCCCATTCCGCTGTCAATAATTATGATATCGTCGCCATATTCCAGCGCAGTCATGTTCTTGCCCACTTCGCCGACACCGCCCAGAAATATTACCTTAAGATTATCCTTTGCGGGTTCGTTTCTTTTAAAATTATCCTGCCCTCTATTTTGTCCTCTTCTGCCGACAGCATTATTTAGCATATTGTTTTGAGTGATTATGCCCTCACTTTGTTCATTTGTCATATTTTCTCCTTAAAAATTATATGGCTATCCTATTTACTAAATCAATAAACAAAATTTTTTATAGCCAGCCATAGATTATTTTCATGGCCATTTAATTGTCAAAAAAGATTGTCTCAATTAAATATCCATTTAAAATTATAATAATAGGAATTTGAGCTCAAAAAGCGAAAATACGCTACTTGAGGCCAATAATCCCAAAACATCAAAAAGACACTAAAACACCTAAAGAGGCGTTTTTATCTTTTGAATCTTCTGATTTTTATAAAATCATATATCTTAAAACCACAAAAAACCTCATGGTTGTTAAAATCAATTTAACTTAGTTTAACACAAATTACAAAAAAGTCAAGCACTTAGACAATCTTTTTAAGCCGAACAATTCCGTCCTGCTCTTCCATACGTTTGGGCTCACATACAATCCCTTGGGTAACATAAAACTTCATACCCTGACCCGTAAAGTATTCTACCATATTAGACACAGTAAACACAAATGTAGTCAGAGGTATTGTTATGACCATTGCAATAAGTAAAGTAAACAAACCAAAAAACAGGTTTATCGAAAACATAATAAGTACCAACACCAGATTGGTTGAAAAGATTTTAAGAAACCGTCTTGACACAGTCCCCATACTTTTTCTAAGTGCCTTAAAGGGCCCGATATCCAAAATTAGCATTGCAGGCATCCAACAGCTGAACAGCGTATCTTTAAGAGCCAGCGTAACAATGGTCATGAGTATAATAAGGAAAGCCGCAAAAATGAGACCTATTCCGCCTATAGCCAACAAATGTAATATGCCGTATACTTCGAGGATTACTATTATATTAACAGGCAGCAAAAGCAGAAGTTTTGTCAGCTGCAACAGGCAGGACTTACCTACCTTTCCTATAAAACTGCGCGTAAAGCCGTATTTTGTCTGGCTGGACATATATCCATATAACACTTCACCTATAGCAAGCTCGGCAAGGCCAAAGCAAAACGGTATGATAATAAACAGCATGAGCATAATTAAAACATAATGAAAAGCAAACATGTCAACATTGGAGCTGAGCACACTAAAGGCCTTTGAAAAAGCGTTGTCGGTCTGCGTGGCCACTGACGAGCCCGTAAACACTGAGTTTATCATATTGAGCAGGTCCTGAAACACACCTGCACTTTTAAGTGCGTCAAAGACCGGGGACACAGCAAAATAAAGCACCGTAAACAGCACCGCAGCACAAATAATATAATAAAGCAGTAATTTCCATACTGCCGAAAAGTTTGCCATAACTATTTTGACTGTGTTTAAAAACGTCATGAATACTCCCGGAACCCAAGCATTTTAAAGCATTTTTTAAAGAGGTTCCTTTATATATAATACTACAATTGCAATATTTTGGCAAACAAAAAGCACTCCAAACGGAGTGCTTTTTAAAGAAGTTATAAGGTTGACTGTTTTTTTGGAGAGCGGTTATGTTTTTTATTGTTCGTCATGGTCTTGATTCTTCTCAGAAGCCTTTTCCCCCGTCTCATCTTTAGTGAACCCATCCAGCTTGTCTTTCAGGTCATCTTTAATCTGACCCTTAAGTTCATCGGTGTCAATGGTCTCGGCGCGTTTCACCACGCCCAGCACCACTAAAACCGCCATAATAACTGATGCTATGTCTATCAGAATATTGACATCAATGTCAAATCCCAAAAAACCACAAACAAACTGGACTATACTCACAGCCATTGCGGCAATAGTTATAGTTACACCATACTTTAAAGTGCTTTTCATTTTCTACCCTCCTTTAAGTGCTTTTGCACTTCCTTAAATTTCAAAAATCATAGGATAAGAGGAAAAAGAAACAGGGCGCCAAACGCCCGCTTCTTGTAAATTTTAAAAAATGAGCATTATATTTCCGTTTCTGATGGTGTTTTGATAGTTAAAAATGCTAAATATTTGCAAATTCAATCTCTAATATATCAATTTTGCCGCTTGTCTGAGCCGTCAACTCAATATCAAAGGTCTCGGATACCATGTTCACCATAAACCTATTTATCCTGCCGCCTACCACACAAAAATTTCGCTTGTCCGCTTCATCCTTAACAGTAAGAATACAGTCAAGCGTTCCTCTTATGCATATACTTCTTATAGTTTTTTTCTCGGCACTATCAGCACCAAACCTCAAAAGTTTAAATGCTTTTTTAAGAGGCATGCCAAAGTTTGTGCCATCGGCGCAAAATTCGCCCATGATATCACTTCTGCTTCCTCTGGTGCCGACAAATAACTTAGCAAACCTATCTTCTACAACGGTGGCAAACGAACATATATCAAAACCGCGCATAGTGTCTTTGTGCATGGTGTCAGCATTAATTACGATAAGTGCGTTATTTACAAAGCCCAATATCGCCTCATCACCTACAATATTGCTGTCAAAATGCACTTTGAGAGCTAGATAATATTTTCCATCAAAGAAAGCTGCAACCGGCTGACCAAGGCTTTCATAAGAAGGAACCTCCAACACATCACTCTTTTTTGCCCTGCGTCCGTCAAATATATATATCCCAAGAGTGGTCAGCATAAAAATTTTGCTGCCACAGACAGCTGCCGTATCGGCATAAATTTTGGCATCACTTAAAAAGCATTCCGTTAAAACAAACTTACCGTTTTCGTTTAAGTCCAGCCTCAGCACACCAAATTCAGTAATAACCACAAGGCAGTCAAAAAAGTTTAGCAACCGCGTTATAGGTCCAAACTCCTTTCTTATACCAATCTCTCCTGCATCCTCATCAGGGGCAGTGGTTATAATAAAGTCGGGCTCACTCATAATGTCGCAATAGTGCAGCTTATATTCATCTTCCCATAGGGCTGCAAGAATTTTATTCCCAAAAACTGCGGCCGACTTTATTTTATAATCAACTGACGGAATATACGGCGGAGCGGCTGAAGTCCAGAACAATATATCGTCTTTACTATAAAATATCGCTCTGTCAAATCCGCCTATCCTATAAGCCAGCATTTCAGGAGTACTGCTCAGCTGAATGTTTGTTAAATCCAAAGCATACAAGTCTAACGAGCTGAGGCTGATGCGATAAAGCTTATTGTTACTGCAATAACATATAAGAAGGTGCAGCTCTTCTTGAGCCAGATAACTAAAAAACTTATAACTCCATGCTTTTATGACTGTTGTGTTAGCCGGAAAAGTAATTGGGATAGCATCAGGAATGGCAATTTCATGCAGTCCCAGCCCCGAACACAATCCATCGCCCATCATAAAATTATATCCCTGTGTTTTTAAAGGCAGTTTATTTGAGTTCCCGGCAAAATTAAAGCATATTTTTTGATATTTCATCGACTTACCCAAAAATTTCTTCTCATAAAACATTACAGCCACCTTCTTTCAGGCAAAATTAAGCTATCCTTTTTTGAGCACGCGCGGTTCAGCGCCTGCCTAAAGCGATTGTCCCAAATTTCAGCGTCATTATACAGCGCAGCTAAAAAGCAATACTCTGCCGATGTTCCCATAGCAAGACATTTTTCGCTGACTTTGCCACCAAAGCTGCTGAATGTACTATTAAGCGTTAATATCTGCGGGGCAACAAAGCTCGTGACTTCAACAGGACCTGCAAAATCTATAGAAACAAACCCTTCAAACAGCTTGTATTTTAATTTTTTGCCGCTTTTTGTGCGAATTTCATATATCCGCTTCATATCAGTGCTGTTTGAATACAGCTTTCCGCCAACCGGCGTCAAAGTTTGAGAAGTAAGAAGCGGAATATAATCAGTACTAATTTCGCTAAGACACAGATTGAAACTGTCAAGCAGTTTATTAAATTTCTTCTGAGTTTCAGCACTTACCGCGCTTGAGACAAAAATCGGCGCAAATTCTTCTTCCAGCCCCAGCATAAGTGATGCTGTTTTTAAAACATTTGAAACCAGCATATCATCACCTCCATTTGATTATGTATATTTTGGGTCATAGTTTTTGCCGCTGTCCAAATACTGCATAATTTCATCAAATTTCTCTTTTGCTGCATCCATGCTGTTTCTATATGATTTTTTAGCGATTTTTTGATTATTTTCTTCAATTTCACCCAAAATCTTGTTAAGATTCACGGTTTTGGTTTTGTGCAGCTTATTTAGCACCCTCGCATCAAGGTACTGGCAGCTTATACAAAAAGTATCTTTTTGCTTGCTGTTGTGCACTTCAAATATTCTTGCGGCGGTGTTATAGAGCACAAAATAACCGTCGTCTATATCTTTTATCCTGTGTGATATATCAAAAATATCATTTATGACCCTTATATACATACCTTTCTCCTAAATTTTGCTTAAATTTATGCAAACGGGTTGGTGACACTAGCCGAAATTCCGGCAAGCTTTGCCTGTGCATTAGGTCTGTTGCAGATAAGGTCTGCATACTTCACCAAAGTTGCACTGTATGTGGCAAAACCCGGAACCTGTCGGATAATCTTTCCGCTGTCATCTTCAAGCCAATTCCAATCGCCCAGCTGGTGCATAGCAAATTCTTTTGTGTCAAGCAAATACATGCTGTCATCCGGTGCAAAACGGTCAGACACAACAGGGATACCCGCAAATGAAAGCGCTTTAACACCGCCTGCAAGCTCTACAATATCAAAATTTCTCTTATAGAAAGATAAATACTGCTGGTATGCTCTTTTTACTGTTGATGAACAGGTTATAAAGTCAACCTGGCCGCCACTGATTTCTTCAAGATAGTCAATCGCAGTCTGAATCTTATTGTCACTTATTTCACCCACAGAGTTTGCAACATATGGGGTCATCCAATATGCCGTAACTTTGTCTATGCCATAAATAGACCCGATTTCTCTAAACAAAGTGCCAAGACCGGTTAATTCCTGTCCTTTTGACTTCTGAACGTACAAATGGTAGCCTGCAACCGGAGCCGTAGTCGGAGTCGGAGACAAAACAATCTGCTTAGTGCCTCTCAGAACGCTAGCAATTCTAAGTCCGCCCTGAACCAAAGTGTCATTGTTATAAATGTCAACTACCATACCCTCCATAACATTCTTAATACTATCTAAAGTCAAAGCTTTAGTAGTGTTGTTATATGCGGTCAGCGCAGCAAGCTTGCCCGTTCCGTCACCATAAAGCATACGCGAAATGTTGAAAGTGCTTGCCTTAATCAGGCCTTCCATTTCATCATTAAGCAGGTTTACAAAAGCACTGGCATCATTTGCCGAAGCCCTGAGCGCCTTGTCGCTGATTTCAATGGTGCCGTAAAGATTCTTTAATGTTGTTACAAATTGAACATAGTTATTGCCGGCAGAGGCAGGCAGTGCCCCATCTTCACTTCCGGCGCCAATTCCGCCGTTAAGGCCGACTGTGGTCATTTTTCTGATTTCTTTGCCCAAAATGTCACTGGAAGTATGTTTAATCTTTGCAAGAAGAGGGTTTGCCCCAACATTCAGCTGATTTGACACAACATCCAAATAAACTGTTTTTAATGCATTTTGTGCACTAGTTATCGTTACCATATTTTTCTCCTTTTGTCTTATGTTTATTTACCGTCAAAAATTGCCTTTGCCATTTTGCCCGCTTCAACAATATTTTTGGCAGACGCCCTTGGCGTAACACTCGGAGCAGAGCCCGCGTGACTGCTAATGAGCGTAGGCGAAGAGGCAAAATTCAACTGACTAAAATAATCATTCAGAATTTTATCCTTGATTTCGTTGTTGTTAAAGATAAATTGCTCTAAAAAACCTGTATCTTTGACTAAATTTTGAGGAAGTTTAAAGTTTTGCATAGCGATTTTACTCCACGCAATTTCAAACGGATTAGAATTTTCTTCTGATTTGTCATCTGAAAATTGCTGCAAAATCATATCCTTGAAATCATCCGCCTCAGGATGAGTCTGTAAAAAGTCTTGCAACTTTTGATTTAATGTATCGGTCTGCAAGCTTTCTTCACTCTTCTTTTTGAGGTCGGCTAGTGTCTGACACTTTTTGGTAAACTCACTCTGCAGATTGTTGTAAGCATCAAAAAGTGCTGCACTATCCTTAAATTTTCCTATGGAGCCGCCGGCATCCTGTCCAACATCTTCACTTTGTGCCGCTGCACTATGACTGCGTGCCTCAGGTTGTTCCATAATTTGTTCTTCTTCCATTTTTTACTCCTTCTAATTTTTTGATATGCTATTTGTTGATTTTTATTATATTCAAACATTCAAATTCACGTTTTGTGCACAATATCTGTGCAACTGCACAATGCGTTTCAAAGCCCTAACGAGTGATTACCTGCTTCCATATATATACCGGACGCATCTATTACTTTTTTGTCCCCTCTTTTAAATACTCTTTATGTAAATTTATATGTGCTATGAGCTTATCCTTAAGGTTGGGGTTTTGGGCAAGCTTTTGTTCAAATTCACGGCTGAGTGAAAAGGCAATATGCTTATCTATATGAATTTGATGGTCGTCAATCTCGCTTATGTCAACCACTCTGGGATTTGTCAAAAACAGAAGATTTTCTTTTTCGGCATGTCTCATATGAAGTGCGCTCAAATCAACTCCGTTTTCCCAAACACCAAGGCCCAAAATATCCAGAGCCTTTGCACGCATAAACGGAGACATTTTTCCTTCATCATCCTTAAGCAAGCCCGTCTGCAGCAGTTCAAGAATTCTGCTCTGACGCTGAGCGAGGGTCTGGAAAGCTACGCTGCTGTTGTCTATTACAACATCCTCACTATTAATATCGCTTCGGCTCCAATAAAAAACCTCAACCTCTCCGCGGTCATTATTGAGTCGCAGAAGCCTCGGCGTGTTGGCATATTGCTTATAAAGTCTGAGAATTTGCTTGGCAATATCTTTGACAGCATCCTTTATGCTGTCAACGGTGGCATTAAGTCTTGCGTCGTCCTGCTCCAAAAGTAATTGCAGCGTTACACCGCTAATGTTTCCGCTAAACAAACTGTTGGTGTTACGGGTATAATAGCTTATACCACTGATTTCAGTAAACTCATCTATCAACCGCTCTTCCTCGGCCGAAAAATCTATAGGAAGACTTCTGTCGCTCATAATGCTTGGCGGCGTGCTGCCTTGCCTGTATATCAATACCTTACCGGGACTAAGCCCCTCTTCTTCAAGATTTTCTATATCTACACTGCCATCCTCAACCATAAGCACGCCCATAGAAAGCCTGTTTAAAAATTCATGCTTGCGATTTTTTACGGCGTTATATGCCCGCTGAACCGGTATCGTACGCTCAATTACGCTACTTCCCCAAAAACAACCGGCAAGACCCACCGAAACCTGACGAATAAAAGGATATCCTCTTTTGTGTTCAGTAGCATTTATATAAGGCAGCTCTCCCATATAAAGAAGCTTGTCCTCACATACGATAATCAGCCTGCCGTTTGGATACTTTACTGTAGGCGCTTCATATTTTTCAAGAACTATAGCATGGTCATTCTTTACACTGTTTATGACACCGCTTGCAGCGGCCCTATAACCAAGGCCTCCCAAAACCTGAACCTTGTCAAGAGCAAAGACATCAACCGAACCTCCTTCAATGTCAACGCCCCAAATGTTTTTTATTGCCTGAACATTATAGGCCTTGGCGTGAATTATACTGCTGCACTCCTCAATGCTGCCGCTGCATGACGATTCAGGAAAGATTTCATATGGCGGAATTACCGCAACCTCAACGTCGCCTTCATGAATGGGAATTCTTGCTTCATCTGTTGCTATACTCTTTCCGGCACCGGCGTTCCAAATAATTTTATAAAAACTTGTGCCGCAAATTTCGCTCCATTTGGTGGCATCAAGAATTTTGCCGTAGATATTTATACGTTCACTTGTGGCATTTATTATATCACGGCTAAGCTTGGCCACTTTAATGTCCCCTTCCTCAGCACTTGCAGGAAGCACTGTGAGCGCAGGTTTAATGCGAGCAAGCTTTGAAAGTCTTGCTTCAATCAAAGGTGCTATGTGATTAAAAACTTCACGCTCCTGCCAAAAGTATTGTTTTGAATAATCCTCCACTTCATGGCCTGCCACAATTGAGCAGTATTGATTACCCATAACAAAATTGTTGTTAAGCTGCCACTGAGCCTCAAAAGGCTTGCGCTCAGTCCTTCTTTTTTTGAAGTCAGTATAGATATCCTCTACTAACTTTTTGATGACTTCTTCTTCATGTTTCTTAATTCTCTCTTGCATTTTTTATCTTCTCCTTTTTGTTATATAATTACAACTAAACGTTTTTGGAGGTATGCGGATGGTCAAAATCAGCTTTTTTCATTTTTTCATCATTTAAAAAGTTGCATGGGCTTTTGGGTATAAGCACTTTTCCGATGCGGTCATATAAATTATTTAAGCAGCTTTTGCACACACAAATGTTTTTCTTATTCAGTGTTATTTTATATGCAGCGATTTTATTGCACTCCTTGCCCATGCAGCGTACTATCTTAACATTATTCTCTATCAACATTTTCCCCTCCTTTAATCTCCTCTTCCTGTTTTAAAAGTATAAGCAGTCTATTTTTTTCCTGTTCAAGCTCCTCGTCACTCATCCGCCTGATTGCATCTATGTTATACACATCCATCAAAACCTTTGCCGCCATCACATCAGGAGGCACTTCCTTATGAATAACTTTACGCTTAATGAGCTTAAGTTTGCCGCCAAGAGCATCTAAGGCATACTCATCCACCTGCTCTTCACTTACATACCCAACCGCACGCTTAAGCAATGCCTCCTTTAAATCAAGCCTATTTGCCGTCATCACAACTTCTGTTTGCGACTCTAATTTTTCAAAACCCATGTTAAGTTGCTCATATTCTTCTTCTTTCATATGGCCTCACAATTTTTGTCGTTTTATTTTCCTATACAACTGCTCCTTATGTTTTTGCACCATGGTTTTCATATTTTGTTTTCTGTTTTCAGGTCGCGACATTATATAATATCTAAGCTCATCAAGCGCATGGTCATCCTTTTTAACAGGACTGTCGCCCAACCCCCAAAAATAGCCCTTAAATTCCCTTATTAGATTTACACAATTATTAAATATAAAAAGTCTAGGTCCATTTTCGGTTTTAAGATAACTCTTTACACGATTGATGCCGCTAAACAAATCCTTGTTGACATTCGGATTGACGGTTATGCCGTATTCTAAAAATAACTCCACCACACTTTTGGTTGAAGCAAGAGTACGCTGATTTGCTGCACTGTCAATAAGCGCAGAAAGACTGCCGTTACTAAGACGCGGCCAATTCAGTTTGTCGGCAATTTGTTTTATCTTTTCGGCATGAAAGGCTACATCACGGCCTGCCTCATAATGCTCATATATCACATAAATATTATCATCAAAATCCACTGCATAAAAGTGACAAGACAGAGGATTTTTAAGCCCCGGGTCGATAGAAATATTATCATACCACTCGTGTGGAACCGCAAAAGGCTCCACAACGTGCACAAGGGGCGAAAAGTCATTATACACGAGACCAAGAGCGGTGCTAAATTTGCCGCTTCTTCGTGTGTCAAGTTCATCAGCGCCGAGTGCATTTTCCATCAGCATTATTTCGTTTTTATCGAGGTATGGATTATCATTCCACTCCATAAACATGCACCAAATTTCGGGGTCATGAGTGTTCATATAAATTTCGTTATATACAAATGTCAGCCCCTTAAGCGGCGTCATGGTGGCAAAAATATCGCCACATTTATCCATAACACGCATGCGGCATTCAACATAAACATCCTGAGGCGGCTCTTCATCAAACCACACAAAGTCAAGGCTCATCCCCTGAAACTTTTCCCTGCCCTGATCACAGCTCTTAAACCCTATGCGGCTGACACTCCCAAAAATATTTTTTATGGTTATATAATCTATTACACCTCCTTCAGGGTTATCCTTTTTTCCGCTTAACATAGCAATATCTTCTATCCAATCGGGATTGAGATATTCAAGAATTTTCTTTTGCGCAACATCCCTCTGAACCTGCGTTGAGAGCGACACCACCCAACCGCTGACTGAGGGCTTATTTTTCCTATACGGATGAATACCCCGCGCCAAAAAAATTGCTTCAACTGCGCCGCATTCGGTCTTTCCGCTTCTGTTGCCGCCAAACACCCAACGGTTGCGCGCAGGGGATTTATGAAACTCCAGCTGTTTTTTGTGAACAATTTCACCCGTGTTATATCTAAAAATTTTATTGTTTTCAAATCTGCGCCGGGTTTCATTATAAATCTGCCTAAGTCTGTAAATAATTTCATTCATCAAAACTCCTCAATTTTTTACAATTTTTGTGTTTTTTATGTTCAGATTTTGTTTTAGAATGAAGATGAGGGAAACTATGAAAAAACTTTTTTCATTATTGTTTTTTGTGCCGGTGACACTAATTATAGTGCTTATTTATTCTCATGCACTTTTGTTGGCTCCGCAAAACAAAACTGTTTTTGCAACAGGTGACGGCGAACAATTTGCAAGAATAAAATTTGCAGGAGTTTATTTATATAAAACACCCACACTAAACGAAAGTTATATAAATATGTATTTTGAAATACCTAACACCTATTTTGTAAAACTGCTCAGCGATGCAAACGACTATTTTTATCGTGCACAATATATGGAACAAATCGGATACGTCAAAAAACTAGAGGTACAGCCAATAAGCGGTATCCCGCTACACCCATATGTTTCTGCCACATTCAGAGTTTTTAGCAGTGACGGAGCAATGCTCAAAGACGCGCCTTTCTACGCTTCAAATGCCGTGGCCGCTCTGCCCCAAAATCAAAATATTCTGCAATACATAGGCAGAATAAGCGGTGAAGAAGCGATTATTGGGCGAGGAAATGTGTGGTACTTCTGCAAATTCGGAAACTCCTCAGGCTATGTATATGGCGGGCTAAGTGATATGCTCAGCGAAATTCTGCCAAACACGGAAATATTTGAAAATGCGCCGAATCCATTTATAACTCCGGTGCTTTCATATATTGAATATCTCAAAACAAGCAACGTAAAATTTGTTGTAATAGTTGCGGTTTTGCTGCCTTCTTTTGCAATATTTTATCTGTTATATATGAAAATCACTCCAAAAAACAAAACACGCAACACACAAAAATTCAAAGAGGTCAAAACAATAAAACCGCAATATTTATATGATGACCATGAACTATAATTAAAATATAGGGCACCTTACAAGTTTTTCAAGAGAGCTACTGTCTCCACACACCATGCTGTCAACTTTCTTCAGATGCTCGTCAAAGGCCATTTCAATCCACTTTTGCCCAAGTAGCTTGTCAAAAATATCTTTATGCTCACAGGCTACCGTTTCAACTTCGTTTTCAAACGCAGTCAAAGCCCGGCTCAGCTTTCTAAAATACGTACGCATACCCCAATTCTTAAGCTCGGCAATATCCTTATTCTGCATATTGTCTACATAGCGCAGCATCAGAAGTTCGGAATGCTCTTTGGGTATTTTAAGAAAAATTTGTTCTATTATTACTTTCAAGTTTATTAAATCAATCTTATTTTCGGTATAACCAATTATTTTTTCGGCTTGATTTCCCGATTCTGCAGCAGCACTACAGGCCATACGGTTTATACATTTGTCAAGTGAGGCCGTGATTACTCCAAGAAACTTATACACTGTCAACATTGTTCTGCACCATACTCTATAATTCATATTTCCCTCCTCTTTGTTTTTTATTCTTTACTTGTCGTGTTGTCCTCGTCATTATATATGACAAATATTTCAAAAGTCAATTTTTAGTGACATATTTTTGAATAATTTTGTAAATATCTTTATCGGGTGCCTTATTTATGCGCAAAATTCGACATTTTCCGCCAATGATTAAAACATATGTTTCATATTGTTTTTGTTAAGGGCTTTATCTTCAGCAGTTTACTTTTAATGTCTTTTGTGATATAATTTGAGTGTTAAGCAAGTTTTAACGGAGATAATTATGAAATTTGTCAAAACACTCTTCATATTTTTAATATCTGCCCTGCTATTTACTTCTCAAAGCACGCCAAGTTTGACTGCTTTGGCTTATGGGGGCAATTTTGCCGCGGGCGAATTTACATCGGCAAAACGCATAACTATATATGGAGATACTCTGGTAGTAACTGATGGAGGAAGCACCGATATAACCACACCAAATCAAATTCAAATCATTGACAAAACCAAACTTGAGCAATCTGATTGCGCTTATAATATAGGCGTATTTGGAGCAGCTGATAATGGACTTGTTAATCCCCTTATCTCATTAACCGACAGCAACAGCATTTATGTATATTACAACTATACCAACACAACAGCAGGACCTCATCACATAAAACAATTTGATATGGCGGGAAATGTTATAAAACCTAGCCCAACCTCAACAAGCTTCACTGAAGTGAACAACCTTAACCAATATTTTAACAGCACTGAAATTGACAATAACAACCTTAAGACAATAAGCGATATGACTGTGGACAGCTTCGGCAATATTTATGCCGCAATGTCATGGAACAAAAATGCGACAGACTATGGAGCACTGATAAAGAAAACCTTAGCTGGTTTTGAAATGGTAAATATAGACACAACGTTGCTTAGTGCTGTCCCACTAATTCAATCAAACAGCAGGCTATTTCCATCAAGTGACACAAACAATCTGATTGTGGTGACAGATACTACGGTAATAACAATTGATACAACACTAGGCGAAGTTGTAGATAAAATAGACATCAACATACCTTTCGATGACATAAACACCGATTATAAAGATAATTTATACTTCTATGAGTACGGCGGCACTTATACTCACACTCTCACCAAACTTTCCGCCCCAAACTACAACTTACCTGAAGTTTTTGATATAGGCTCAAGTAATGCGACAATTCCAAACGATAAAATAGACAACAATATTCAAATGCATGGCTTTACATTTGACAAGGTTACGGCAGACGGATACTTTCTTATGGCCAGCAATATTGCCACAATAGACCTGAGTGATATCGTTGACAACCTTCGGAATTTTGAAAAGCCCGACTATACTCAGCAGGTTATGCTGGATAGCCCCATAGAAATTATGAAGCTGAAAAACACTGCCACAAGCTATGCCTATCCTTATGCAATTTCACCTGAACAGAACTTTGACACAAACGACTTCGTTTTTGTGCTGGGTGAAGAAAACAATTTCAAGTATTGTCTTGTCACAAATCAAGAAAATTATAACTTCACCACTTATATTCACAAAAACAATCTCACCGCAGCAGCTACGCAGACAATTTCAAACCCCAATATGATAACTTTTATAAATGCAAAAAGATACAAATTTCCAAGCAGTCTAAAAACAAGAGAAACAATTATTTCACCGCTGATGCTTGGCGATATTCCGTCAAACACAAAAATTAAGGCTGTGCGTCTGCTTGAAGATTACAAAGATTTTTTAAATGCATCTTTTTATGAAATTGAAACTATCGACCATAAATATTATTATGTAAACACCTTGGTTTTGACCTCATATAACAAGGATGCAACTGCCGAATTCATCCGCTCAAACGCCGCAGTCAACATAACCGACGGCAGTGCCATAGCGGCAATATATGATGCGGCGGGAGGCACAGTAATATATTCTCTGCAGCACGGCACGCGCATAAAAGTTGTGGGTAACATTGACCGAAATCAGGAATATACCCTGATTGAATACCTTGACCAAACCGATAATGTGGCACAGGGATATATCAAAACCAAATACATAGAGATGGACGGTATCAAAACCGAAATCATCATTGCAATCATTCTCGCCATTGCAGCAGCCATACTAGCTGTAGTTTTAATAGCAGTCTCTAAAAAGAATAATAAATAAAAGGTGTATTTACAGTCTGCAGGGTTATTCAGTAATAATATACCGCATCTAAAAAAAGAAGGCGGAAATAAATGATAAAACCTCTCATGTGAGAGGTTTTATGTTGTAATTTATTATTTTCAACTTCCGCTAGCCTCGGTTTTTATATCAAAGCCATCAAAAGTGTCACTAAGTTTTTGCGCTCCTCCGTCAACTGACAGCTTATTGACTGATATTTCGTAGGCGGTTTTTGTGAGCATCATATCATCATTTAGGCGTTTTTGATATTCACGGCTCTGAATTCTGCCCACCAGAAACACTCGGCTTCCAACTTCAATGGCCTTTGCAAATCTGGCATTTCTTCCCCATGCAATGCAAGGCAGATAGTCCGACTTGTTATAGGCACGGTTAACAGCAAGAAGCATATCACAAATCTCCCGTTTAAAAGGTGTTGTGCGATATATAGGCGCTTTACACAGATATCCGCTTAGTTCTATAATGTTTGGATTGATACTGTCATCATACTCTGCAAGTTCTCTTACAAAAACAGTAAGCATCAGTTTGCTTTTGTCGTCAGCAACTTTGTTATAACTCCTAAACTGTCCACGTACTCCCACCATACTCCCCAGCTTAAACTGATTTTCAAGCAACCGCTCAGACACAGTTATCGGGATTATATCACTGTGGTCACTCAGCCTCGGGACTTCCAGATTAAGCTCATAAAACCCTTCACCATAAACATCGTGGCTGAATTTGGGCTCACTCACCACTTTACCCATCAAAAATACTTTATTGTTTTCCATTAGCTCGTACATAAAAACCTCCTATGTTTTTTGTTAATTTTGTATTTGTACTCCCTGAGAATTGATGCTATAATTTTGTGTATAAATCAGTTCACCTATGCTTACAAACTGATACCCGCGCCCTTTCAAAGCTCCTATCACACCGTCAAGAGCTTCAAGTATGTGGTCAGAATTGTTGTGACACAGAATTATTGAGCCGTTTTTTACTTTGGTAATTATATTTGAAGTAATTCTGTTTCCATCAATCCCCTGCCAATCGAGAGAATCTACATCCCACTGAATTGTAATAAGCCCCAACTTTTCGGCTTCGGTCAAAACTTGATTGCTATAACTTCCAAACGGTGCCCTAAAAAGCTTTACAGGCTTGTTGGTGCGAGCAGTTATTTTCTCCATCGAAGTTTTAAGTTCAAGAAAAATTTGGTTGGAGTCAAGCTTTACCAAATCCGGATGAGTGTTGCTATGTGTGCCAATCTCAAAGCCTCTTGCGTCAATAAGCTCAACCATTTCGGGATACTTATCTACCCAAAAGCCCACCAAAAAGAAGGTTGCCGTAACATTGTGGCGGTCAAGTATATCCATAATCTTCTCGGTTTTGTCGGCACCCCATGCTGCGTCAAAGCTTATGGCTATCTTTTTTTCGTCCGTCTGCACCGAATAAACCGGAATTTTCCGTTCTTGCCCAAAATAGGCCGAAGCCAGCGTCTTGCCGCCAAAGTTTACGCTAAGAAGAGCTATGACCACAATCATCACAGCAATAAGTTTGAGGTTATTTGATTTTAAAACATGAAAATGCATTTTATCCTCGCTATTATGATATATTTTTTAAAGGTTTTTACAAAATGGAGCCATGGTAGTATCTTGTCGAAATTTTGAGTTTAATAACTAGTTATGTTGTTTTAAGCTTTTGTATATAAATATGTTTTTACAGCTATTTCTATGATAAAAAAATAATCTGACTTTTTCAAATCAGTTTACCAACTAAAGTCTTTTAGTTTTGAAAAAAACAAAAAGAAGCAATATCACCTTGCTTCTTTACGTCTATTCGCTTTAATACTATTTTCTTTTCAGAAAGAGTTGTCTTTAGTCATTTCTTGAATCTGAGGAAACAATTGCTTTCTGGTAATATAATAGTTTTTGCTTTCATTTAAAACCTCCTGATTTTAATTATGCATTACTCTATCAGATATTTATGTCCATTTATAATTTCACCGGCGCCTTTTTCAATAATCTTACCCTTGCCCGTGCGGCTTTCTATTACAACAAGGTCAGTGTTTCTGCCATAAAGTGTGCTTTCAGCTTCACCTACAATATAATATGGCGCAGTTACGGTGTCAGCAAACACAAGCTTGCTGCCGTTGGGACCAAAAGGCATGAGCCTCAGACCCTTGCGGTATCTTGCCATGACATCAATACTGCTGACCACTACCCGCTTGGCATATGCTTTGTCGGTAAGCATAACAACCTCACCTTCGTCAGAGGTTTGCCCGGCAAATACGCAGTAGTCGCCGCTTCCCAGATTTATACCTTTGACTCCACCCGAAATTCGGCCCTGCAGCGGCACATCATCTCTGCCTGCGTTAAGCACCATTCCATCTTTTGTCACAAACAGCAGTGTAGTTCCGTCGCGCTCTACATCCATACCGATAATCTCATCATCATCTTTTAATTTTGCTGCAGCAAATGACGATTTAAGCAGTCCGTATTCCTTTATATCAGTGCGTTTTACCATCCCGCTCTTGGTGAAAAACAGCAAGTTCCCCTTAGGCAAAGTTTCTTCATCGGTGCTTAAAATATATATAACGCGCTCGTTTTCGCTCATATCCTTAATCACTTTGCTGGGCGGAGTGCCCTTGTCTTTAAACCTGCTCTCAGGAATGGAGCGCACAGGAATTTTATAACAGTTACCAAGGTTTGTGAACACAAGTGCAAACTTGTCGGTGTCAGAAGGCACCAGAATATTGTGCGCCTCAGCAAGCGTTGAGGTTTCTCTAAACTCCCTGATTGACGTCAAAAAGAATTTTCGGTTGATAATTTTTATGTTGCCCATGGCGTTTACCGCAATATATACCTCTTGTGTAGCTTTTTTGTCCTGGTCGCTGGGGATAGCCACCTCGGCGTTTTTCATGACAACCGTCTGACGTTCTTTTTTATATTGCTTCTTTATTGCAAGCATTTCGGATTTTACCAAATCGAACTGTAGTTTCTTTGAATTCACAATAGCCGTAAGCTTTTTTATAAGCTCCTGAAGCTGCTTTATCTCTTCTTCAAGCTTAAATACTTCAAGACTGGTAAGACGAGCAAGCCTCATATCCAAAATCGCCTGAGCCTGACGCTCACTCAGATTAAACTTTTCTCTGAGGCGCTGCCTTGCAGTTGTGGTGTTTGGCGAGGTCTTTATAATCTTTATTACAGCATCAATGTTACGTATTGCAATCAAGAGTCCGCTTAAAATATGCTCGCGCTCTTTGGCTTCTTCAAGCTCATACTTGCTGCGCCTCAGCACCACCTCACGCTGATAGTCCACGTAATATTCCAAAATTTCAAGCAAGCTCATCTGCTTAGGTTTCCCGCCGGCAATGGCCACCATGTTCACGCCAAAGGTGGTTTGCAGGTTGGTGTATTTAAACAAAAAGTCGCAAATCGCTTTGATATCGGCATCTTTTTTGACTTTTACCACAGCTCTGATACCCTTGCGGTCCGATTCATCCCTTATGTCAGCAACGCCGCTCAGCACATTTTTGCCGTCCTCACGCAAGACTGCAATTTTTTGAAGGATTGCTGCCTTATTGGTCTGATAAGGAATTTCAGTTATTACAATATTACGCTTGTCGGCGCCATCGGTTTCAATATGAATTTTAGCCCGCATTATAATTCTGCCTCTTCCTGTAGCATAAGCCTGTTCAATTTCGGAGTTGCTTAAAATATATCCGCCTGTCGGAAAATCGGGCGCTTTTATGATTTTCATCATTTCTTTAAGTGTAATTTTAGGATGGTCAATATAAGCACAAACACCGTCAATAACTTCGGCCAAATTGTGCGGAGGTATGTTTGTTGCAAGCCCTACCGCAATACCCGTAGTGCCGTTCACCAATATATTAGGAAATCTTCCGGGCAAAACATCCGGCTCTTTTAGAGTATCGTCAAAGTTAAAATTCCACTTTACCGTATCTTTTTCAAGGTCACGCAAAAGTTCCATGGCAAGAGGTGCCATACGCGCTTCGGTATAACGCATGGCGGCAGCACTGTCACCGTCAATGCTTCCAAAATTTCCGTGCCCTTCAATCAAAAGCCCATTGGTATTATAAGGCTGAGCCATACGCACCATCGCATCATAAACCGAAGAGTCTCCGTGAGGGTGATACTTACCCATACAGTCCCCCACTATACGAGCAGATTTTCTAAAAGCCTTATCAGGGGTGACGCCAAGCTCCAGCATCGAATAAAGTATGCGTCTCTGTACGGGCTTAAGTCCGTCCTCAACTCGGGGCAGGGCCCTATCAAGTATAACATGCTCCGAATATGGTATCATAGAGTCATGCAAAACCTGGTCTAGACTTCGATAAAGCATACCGTCAACCACATCCTCGCCGGACTGATCACTTACTATCTTTTCAGCGATTTCGGTTGGCTCATCCTCGGCAAAGTCAAAGCTCTGATGTTCAACTTCTTCGTTATTTGCGGCTGTTTCTTCGTCAGCCCCAACAAGCTCTTCCATCTGTGAAACTTTGTCCCCTTCTTCGGCGTTATTCATCTCAATTTCGTCTTTTTCTGTCAACTCACTAACCCCCTGTTCTATAGGTTTGTTTATAGCTTCTTGCTTTTGTGCGCTTATTTTTATTGTATTCACTGCTTTCGATATACTTATTTGCGTTTTTCTTACTATTTTTTCTTTTTCTATAACCTTTTCAGGTTCATCCGCTTTCTCAGCCGTTTCTTCCCTTGTCTCATCTTCAAGTTTAGCCATCTGCTCAGGCTCTTCTGTTTCTTCTATATTTTCCTGTTCCACAGCAGTTTCTTCTTTGATATCAGCATCTTGCCTCGTAACTTGTTCTATGTACTCTGCTGCGGGCTCTTCCTCAAAAGGCTCCTCTTCTTCCAAAATCTCTTGCTGTTGGGCGGCCTCTTCTGCCTCTGCCCTATCAGTTCTATCCTGCTGCTGTTCAAGCATATCCTCAACCAGCTCTTCCTCTTCTTGCGTCTGTTCTATTTCCTGTTCAAAAGCCCCCTCTTCAATCTGCCGCTGCTCATCCTTGTCGTCCACAAACTCGGCATATGTTAGCTCCTCCAACCCTATCTGTCCGCTGATAGGCTCCATAAAGCCGGTCTCGTCCTCATCTAAAGGGGGCAAGGCCATCTCTTCTATTCCTATCTGACCGTCAATCGGGTCATTATTTTTTGGCAGTTCTTCGTCCGACATATATCTCCTACAACATTAAATACTCGCCTTTTTCTCTTCAAGGCGATTGAATAAATATCCGTGAACAAGTCTGCAGGCCACACAGTGGCCGAAGCCCTAGTGAACGGGTATTTATTCAATCGTCAACTTACTTTTCAACAATCTTAGAAAGCATATCCACCTTATTAAAGTTTACGTATGTACTTATATATTCCTTTCGGCTTTCAATATCATCGCCCATAAGAACGGTTACCATTTCCTCAGCATTAGCGGCGTCATCAACACCTACACGCACAAGCGTACGCCTGCTCGGGTCCATAGTCGTTTCCCACAACTGATCGGGGTTCATTTCACCAAGCCCTTTATACCGCTGAATAGCATATCCTCGACCTACTCTCTCGGTAGCTTCGGGCAATTCCTTGTCGGAATAAACATATTCAATAGTATCCTTCTTGCTGACCTTATAAAGCGGAGGCAGGCCTATATATATATTTCCGTTATATAAAAGCTCCTTCATATATCTATAAAAGAAGGTAAGAAGAATAGCGCGTATGTGCGCGCCGTCTTGGTCGGCATCTGACAAAATGATAATTTTATGATATTTCAGATAATCAATGTCAAAATCCTCACCCACACCGGTGCCGAGGGCCGCTATAATTGTTCGGATTTCCTCATTAGCAAGCACTTGGTCAAGACGCTTCTTTTCAGCATTCAGCGGCTTTCCTTTAAGCGGAAGTATCGCCTGAAAGCTTCGGTCGCGTGCCTGTTTTGCGCTGCCGCCTGCACTGTCACCCTCAACAATAAATAATTCGTTTTGTTCAGGCTTTCGGCTGGAGCAGTTTGCAAGCTTGCCTATAAGGCTGGAGCTTTCAATGCTGTTCTTCTGTCTGGCCACTTCCTTAGCTTTTTTAGCGGCAAGTCTCACGCGGGCAGCACCCTTGGCTTTTTCGATAATCTGTTCAAAAATCTTCTGCCCTTCTTTGCTTTCAAAGGCTTTAGGTAATTCGTTATTTACAATAACTTCAACCTTGGCCTTAACCTCGGGGTTGCCGAGCTTTGTTTTTGTCTGGCCTTCAAATTGAATATTCTGCATCTTTATTGCAAAAATGAGAGTAATACCCTCACGGAAGTCCTCACCCATAAGGTTAAGCTCTTTATCCTTCAAAAATCCCAACTTTCGGGCGCAGTCGTTCATAACCTTAGTAAGAGCTGTCTTAAAGCCCACCTCGTGAGTTCCGCCCTCGCTTGTAGGAATATTATTTACATACGAAATCACCGTTTCGGCATAACTGTCGGTATATTGAAGAGCGGCGGAAAGCTTAATTCCCTGAGCCTCGCCCTCTATGCTCACAGCAGGCCTAAACAGCGTGGTCTTTGATTCATTTAAATACTCAACAAAGTCAGCAAGTCCACCATCAAATTTGTAGTTGTGAGTCTGACCTTCTTTTTCGTCTATAAAGTTTATTTCAACACCCTTGTTTAAAAAGGCAAGCTCCCTAAGCCTTCTTCTTATTGTGTCCGAGTTTAAAACGCTGTTCATAAAAATTGTGGGGTCAGGCATAAACGTAACCCTTGTGCCCGTTTTGTTTGCCGGACACACGCCAACCTCATGAAGAGGATTTTGAACAACTCCACCCTTGACATTACCGTTGGCATCAGCAACTGACGCAAAATCTATTTCATAAATCTTTTTGTTGCGATATACAGTAGCCTTAAGCCATGAGCTAAGTGCATTGGTAACAGATGCGCCCACACCGTGAAGCCCGCCCGAATAACTATAGTTTGAACTGTCAAACTTTCCGCCTGCATGAAGCTGCGTAAATACAACCTCCGCACCAGAAATTTTAAGCGTGGGATGAGGGTCAACGGGGATACCCCGCCCATCATCTTCAACGGTGGCACTGCCATCTTTGTGCAGTGTCACAGATATTTGGTTTCCGTGTCCGTTGGCAATTTCATCCATACTGTTGTCAACGATTTCCCACAGAATATGGTGCACCCCTTTGCTGCCCGTGCCTCCTATATACATTCCGGGTCGCAGCCGCACTGCTGCCAAACCCTCCAAAACCACTATATCCTTAGCGTCATAAGATTTACCCAAGACACACCTCCAAAACTATTCTCTATACATCTATTTTAGCACATTTCAAAGATTTTTCCTAATAATTTTATGCATAAAAACTGCGTATTTTCGGGCTCAAACGACGTATAATAAAAAATGATTGTATAAGTATGCATATATGCGCATTAATATGCAGCCATAACACCCAAAACTCATGCTTAACTTAAGTAAATTGGGCATATACTAACTCAAAAAGGAGCATTTATGAAAATAGTTTTGACCGGCGGCGGAAGCGGCGGGCACGTAATACCCAGCATAAGTCTGTTGCCATATATTAAAAAAGCATTTTCCAAAATTTATTATATCGGCGGCAGCGGAATTGAACGGGATATTCTAAAAAATTACCCTGAGGTTGAGTTCTTTACTGTCCATGCACCCAAGCTTGACAGAGGCAATCTTCTCAAAAATCTCTGTCTGCCGTTTGGTCTCATAAAAGCCATTTCTGTATCCAAAAAAATACTCAAACAAATAAAGCCTAATATAGTTTTTAGTAAGGGCGGTTTTGTGGCAGTCCCTGTATGTATTGCAGCCCATCATCTTAAAATCCCCGTCATAAGTCATGAGTCTGATATAACTATGGGGCTTGGAAATAAAATAATATACAGATATTGCAAGACTATGTGTCTAAGCTTTGAAGGCCACACAAAAAAGAAGTGTGTTTACACAGGTCAGCCTATACGTGCTCAAATATTGTGCGGCAGTGCTGAGGTGGGATATAAAATGTGTAATATTCAAAAAGGTCTTCCTATCCTGCTTATTATAGGCGGCTCAATGGGAGCAAAAAGTCTAAATGACGTAGTATATCAGACCCTTGACACTCTTTGTGAAAAGTATAATATAATCCACATAACCGGCAAAGAGAAGAACGAAGAGAAAACGCACAAAAACTACACTCAGTTTGAGTATGTGCAGAATATTCAAGACCTTTTTGCTATAAGTTCATGTGTCATAAGCCGTGCCGGTGCCGGAGCTATTTCCGAGTTTCTGGCTCTAAAAAAACCAATGCTACTTATCCCACTTGGCAAAAATGCCTCAAGAGGCGACCAAATTGAAAACGCCAAAAGATGTGAGCAGATGGGCGTAGCCCATGTTTTGCCGCAGCAGGAACTTACCCCAAAAACATTTTTTGTGGAAATAGATAATCTGGTTAAGAACCGTGACAAGCTCATCAAAAATATGCCGGAATATGAGGACGCATGTAAAAAGATATACCAAGAGATAATAAAATGCACAAAAAACTAAGTTTTTCACTAGTTTTGAAAACCCACTCACAAACGCTTTAAGCAGTGCTATAATACCTCTACCCTTTGGAGGTGTTAGAATGCCAAACCAAATTCTTAAAATCGGTTTGTTTATGGGTTTTGTTTTTGTGCTGGTATTTTTATCGTTTTTATATATAAACTTCACTAAACAAGACAGCATCATTGCCGATTCTCAGCAGGGCGAACCTGTTTTTGAACCCAAGTCCCCATGGCACACAAGCAATCCCGACATAAATTTTATAAACAGTCTAGGTTCAACCGGCAGTGAAACGTTGCTTGCCGCCCATACGCTTGGGACTTATTATTTTGTGCTTTTTAAAACCACTTCACTAGACGGTGATTTTGAATACCTCAACACAAACGGACTAATAATAGCCCGACTCAGCAAAACCGGTATTATCACCGACATAAAAAATCTGGGTAATTATACTTATGCAGACAGCACAGTTTCCGGAGGCAATATTGCAGTGGTAGCAAGCGCAAACGGAGACAGTTTTCTTATTTTGATAGATGTCAGCCTCAACATAACAACAAACCCTGTGCATTCTATAAAACATATCATTGCAAGCGACACGCTATATCTGTTTGACGAGCGCAACATAACCACCTATCCCGCAACAAAAACATATACATTTGAAGGAGATATTGTTAATATCTTTGAGTGCAGCGGCGAAGTTGTATTCTTTACAAAACAAAACAAGGATATATCAAAATATACTCTAATAAACGGTATGCTCACTCTAGACTTACAGTTTCTTGACACTACCCTCGTCAAAATTGCGCTTAACGGTGAAATTTTAATTACACGAAACTCAGTTGAGCTTGTAATTACAAAAATAAACGCAAACACTATAGATTTTGTAACGATAATCCCCGCCGCAAACAACAACATCGAAATAATGCGTTCGGATACAGGCTATGCCGTTTTGACAAAGGATACTGTAAATTATCTTTATTTTTTGTGCTTACATGGCGATATTATATCAAAAACCCAGACAATTATTACGGCCGATGAATATCAAAACCGCTTCATCAGCCTTTCAGGTATTATTTCGATGGTGACTTTGCAGGATATTTATACACTTGTTCCCACTGCCAGCATATTTGGCGACACTGTCCCACAAAAGGTTCTTCTCACAGACAACATCTTGTTTGTTCAGACCCATAGCAATACCCTGGACTTTGTAAAGTCACAGGGTGAGAGTGATATATTTATATTTTCACTTAAATTATAAAAGAGGAGCCCCCTGTGCTTGATATGACTGTGGCATAAAATAAACACTCAAATGAAGTACACTCAATAAAAAATACCGCCAAACAGCGGTATTTTATTTTTTTATATCCAAACAAGTTGCGTTTAAAGTTAGTAGCCGCAAAATGCCATAGTCAGTGCATAGTACGGGTAGCAATGATGCCTTTTATTTTGTTTTGTTTGCCCACTTAATGGTAAACGCAACAGTTTTTCCGGCAGCAATCTTAATGTTCTTCACCAGCTTGTTCTCAAGATCCAGCTGTTCGGGTATCACACCCTTAACCTTTTTTGCCCCCTCTGGCAGCGACAGCTCCGTGTCAACATCCTTTGTCAAAGATTTTAACTTCAGTTTCAAGCTTCCGCGTTTGACATTAAAGTCAATATCAGCCCTGAGACCTTCCCCCAGAACAAACCCCGAAAGACTGCCCTTGCTAAGTTCATGCGGAAGATTTCGGAACAACGATATACCCAATTTGTTAGAAGTTATAAACATATTTTGAAGCGACAGCGTAAAGGCAGTATTTTTGTCAATTGAATAAGTTGCCCAATTATCAGCCTTTCCAATACCCATACCACGAGTGTCTGTTTCGGCAAAAACAAGGTTGTTGGTCACAAAACTCTGAGTGAGGCTACCCAGCACCTCAAAAGCTGCGCCGCCATCCCCTACAGTGGCAAGCGCCACAGCAATATCGATAAGCGTGCCCGCAGTGCAGTCAGATTTAGAATTATTAAACCTAAGTTTGGCTGTGCCCGCAACCAGCTTTTCAAAATCACGCTTAGAAGTAAGTGACAGTGAACCTACATTATACGGGAACAAGTGCGGAATATGCGGATTATTATTGTTGGTTTCAAATATTTTTGAAATATACTCTTTTATAATACCTTCATTGTCAACCGCGATATCCGGCACCTTCGCAAGAAGGTTCTCATATTTTTGGATATCCTCTTCGCTAAGGTTTGCAACTTTCTTAAGTTCAAGCAATATACCAAACACTTGCTTTGCGCATACAAAATCTATAGTACAGTTGCTGGCCACCATAAGCTCGTTGTTTTTGCCGCTGACATTAAGCGGAACACTAAAAGGCGAGAGTCCTATGGGAGACTCAAACATATTGGTAGTTTTGTTGACTTTAAGCAAATCCTCATAAAATTTCGCAGTTTCTATAATAAACTCAGCTCCAAAGTCTTTGATAAGCTTGTTATTTTCAGTGCGGATATAATAATCATAAATCATCTGACAAATCAGCGCCGCCACATTAAAGTTAAGTATAACCTTTGAGTCGGTTGCTCCCGGAAGCCCTGATGCAGGAGACTCAAGCGATGGAATAAACACACCGTTACAGTTAAACAATCTCATGGCATTCTTTTTATAATCATCCATATTTGTCTGATAATAGTTAAACAGCGGAAGCAGCATATGCGAAATTCCCGCCCCAAACGCCAAGTTATACAGTCTTTGGGTCTGTAAGTAGTTATTGCGCGTACTATCCTCCGCCTTATAGTCGCCATTAAACAACCCATAAGGCGCACAAGGCTTACCCTCAGGTGATGTTGAACAAATCAGCAGATATTTTCCAAAGTTATAAAGTTTTTGAGCCAGCGCAGCGGTCAGATTACCGTTTACAGTCTTTAAAACCAAATCGTCAACAAACTCGTCGTCCTCGCGGTAATGCAATGACAGTTCGCTTGCGCTATATAGCTTATAGTGTAGGTTTGCGTGCTCTTTCATCAGCTTGTCATAATTAAGTTTAATCGCGCCAAGCTCTTCTTTAATTTCTACAAATTCCTTCTCTTTCTGGCTGTTTACAAAGAGTTTTATAAAAACAAGCACCCTGTCAGCGCCGCTTATCGCTATCTTTTCACCCGCACTTTCCATGCTACCGCCAAAATGCTGAACCCTTGCCACCGCTCCATAGTCAGTGCCATCCTCACTTCGGGCGCTGAACATTATGTTCCCGCGCTCAGCCTTAACCTCAAAATAATCAGGAGTAGCCACAAGCCCCGCTTTTGTCCGGTTGTTAAAAATGTCATGCAAACCCAAACTCAGCGTACAGTCAATATCTCTACTGCCGCTTTTGGTGATTTGAAAGCATACAATGTTATTTACTCTTGACACAAACAGGTTTCTGTCAAACTTGGTGCCATCATCCTTAAATGATACATTAACTTCAGCATTTTCAAGGTCTATGCTCCTAAAGTATTCCCTCACACCCTCTTTTATGGGCATGTCTATGTTAAAATCACAAAGCGGAAACGGAGACGACAGCTTGGGATGATAGTTTTTTGCACTAAGTGCCTCAGTCAGCATCTTTTCGGCTCCCGAATAGTTGGCCCCTTCAATGGCGTTTTTGAGTGCCTTAACCTTGTCAGAAACATCCGGCAGCACGCCTGTGTAGCCTCCGACAAACAAATCGCTGTGGTTAAGTGTTATTTTTTCGCGTCCAGCTCCGCCCAAAACAACGGCCCCCACCGTGCCCGAACCTGTTACGAGACCCTCACGCCATAAAGCCCCCCAAAGGCCGGCGGGCTTTCTAAACTTTAAAATATTACTATTTTTTGACATAATCCTTCCCTCCCAAATCAAAAACCAAAAAATTCCTGCAATTATTTAAGAACACAAGAAAATTCGGTTGACTAAAGTTTTTCCTTTAGTTTACTCAAGAAAAAACTTAAGTGACAACTAAAGCTTTCTCTTATATAATATAATATCACATTTAAGACAAAAAAGTAAATTAAAAAGAGTTATTTTTTAAGTGCCTTCGCTCCTTCCCTGAAATTTTGCAAAACATTGGATGAAAACACTTTGTTCAGTTCGTTATCTTTCTGTTTTGAGCAAATTGCCGTTTCAATAAGGCTGCCGGTCAGCTCAAAGCCGCTTATGCCGTCTTTTTTCCAAAGATAGTTGCTCAAAGACCCCGGAATTGTATTAACCTCATTTACAAAAACTTTGCCTGAGCTGTTGTCTATCATATAATCTATCCGAATAACTCCTCTTCCGCCAAGTAGCTCCCAGATTTTTCTTGCCGAGCTTTCGATATATTCTTTTTGTTCATCACTCACCTGAGCAGGCTTTCTTTGCGACTTTTTGTTAACTAAGTACTTTTGTTCAAAGGTCAAAAACTTTGAATAATGTTCAGGGCTTTCAAGCTTTGACAGCCTGACCTTTTCTTCGTCTCCCATCACCGAAATATTAACCTCAGTCATATCAACCAGCGCCCTTTCACACAAAATACGCCTGTCGAATTCTGCGGCAACAGATATCCCTTCCCACAGCTGATTATCATTTTCACAAACGGATATCCCAATACTGCTACCAAGGTTGGATGGCTTTATTATAATGGGAAATTCAAGCACATCCCTTACCTTTTTAATACAGTGTTTCCTTCCCGTCGTCAAATCCGACGGCAAAATATATGAATAATCAATCGTATTCAGTCCGCTTGCAATAAGCACTTTCTTAGTGATGATTTTATCCATACAAACAGCGCTGAAAAGCACCCCCGGGCTGGTATAAGGAATATCCAAGCACTCAAATAAGCCCTGAAGTGCCCCATTTTCGCCCGAACCGCCATGAACGGCAAACAAGGCGCAATCAATTTCGCATAGTTTTTTGAGAGTTTTACGCTTTAGCTTAAAAAGCCCTTTCTGCCCTGAAACAAGCCCCACCCTGATTACATTTTTGGCCGTTTTGTCAAAATCTTTCAGTTTGTTTATATCATAAAAATCTTCACTGAAAAACCACTCTCCCTCGGCCGTTGTATATATAGGATAAACATTATACCTTGCGGCATCTACACTGTTTATTATTTGCACACCTGTTATAACAGATATATCATGCTCAACACTTCTGCCGCCAAAAATTACCAACACATTCTTTTTCATAAAAACTCCTTTAAATAAAAACCTTAGTTTTATATATGAAAAAAGCGACTCTCTTGTGAAAGAGAGCCGTTTATATATCAACAAAAGATAAATGTTTACATTTCAGCAATTTCCGTTTCTATAGGAGCAGGTTGCCATACAACCTTACATTCAGGGTTAATAACAGGAACTTGAAAAATTTCACCCACACAAGCAGCAAGTTTCTCTTGCTCTTCTTTGTTTTTAAATACTTTAACTTTTGCTTCTGATTCAAAGAAAAAGTCATCTTCTTTACAAACTTTATCTTCCAATCCATTAATCCTAACAGCAACAATATACTTTGATGGTATCCCTGCGGGAATCGCCGCCCATGTAGGATTTGCTTCAGCCACACGTCGGGATGCTCCGCCATTTCCGTTTAACTGTTTTAAAATCGGGTCTGTGGTTGCATCATGGTCACTCCATTCTTCCAGTTGACCTAGAATTTCTAAATCTTCCTGTGAATATTTTTCCAATTTACCCTGGCTTTTGTTTCTCATATATTCAAAGAAATCCAAATGCAAAAGCTTTCGAATCTCCGGAGAGGATGTATCAACAACAAATGTGATAGACTTTCCATGCTTTATTGGCTTGCCATTTGTTCCGCTATTAGATTTTATAAAAGAAGTACAAAATCTGGACTCCGAAAACTTTTCAAGTTTTCCAAACCATTCAGTTGCAATTAAACCCAAATCCTTTCTGCTCTGCAATGCTTCTTCATCCGAATCTATCGGAATATTGTGCAATAAAAATGTGCGGCCATCAAAATCAATAACTCCATCTTTTATTTCAAGTTTTTTTGCTTGTCCGTTTATTGATGCATTTGAAAACAATTCTTCCATTTTCTTAAACATCTTAGAATATTTTTGTTTTGTATTTTCCAGCAATCCTGCAATTTCTTCATCAAATTGTCCTTTTACAAACTCATCATGTTTTCTCTGCATTTCCTCAAAACCGGGATCTTCATCAGATTTAAGTAAGCCTGCCCACCATTCTTGATACTCTTGACTTGCCTCCAAAACCTTATCAAAGTCCGTGTTCCTCTTTGCAGCAATCCTTAGTGCAGTATCTCCATCAAAAACACCCATAAGTGCCCCTAAATAATAATGTTCATGAACATTACCGGTATCCATCAAACTGCTATTCTTATTTCCCAAATTCATTCCAGCTGCAAGCCGATATTTTTTTTCCATGTTTTTATTTAGCGCAGCGCAATATCACGCACGCTCTCCATCTTAATATTATAACATATCTCATAAAAAATAGCAATATCACAAAAAACACACCCTTGTCAGATGTGTTCTTAAATATTATAAATAATTATCCGGCAGGTCATTTTCAAGCAGCACCACGGCCCCTTCAACCACTATGCCACTAAGCAGCTGTTTTGCTTTTTCAAGGGTTTCGGCGTCGTAAACCTGTTCCATATTAAACCCCACATTCATAAGCCCCTGCTTTATGCTTTCCAGATTAACTTTGTTTACGACAATCACACTGTCGGCAACTTTCGCTATTTTTTCGCCGAATTTTTCATTCTCTTCTTTTTCAAGACTGCCAAGCTCAACAAGTCCGGGTGTAACCACAATCTTTTTGCCTTCAAACTTAGACAGCACTTCAAGCGCAACTACGCAGCCTTCCACACTTGCGTTATATGAATCATCCAGAATTGTAACATTGCCCTCATTCTTCACTTCAAGCCTGTGCGGAACGGGTTTAAGAGCCGCAATGCCCTCTTTTATCTGTTGAGTTTCAAGCCCCAAAAGCAGAGCCATCCTCACGCACAGCATAATGTTTTCTATGTTATGCTTGCCCAAAAGCTGAGTTTCGCATTTCATACTCTTTTTGTTATATTTAATCATAAACTGCGTGCCGTCTTTGCCCACCTTTATGTCACCGACAGTCAAATCTTTATCCTTGCCCACGGCATATTTTTCGATTGAACACCTTTCATAAAGCTCCATTGCTCCTGTGTTAAACCCATTAAATATGGCAATTCCGTCACTCGGAAGAGCTTCAATCAGTTCATATTTGGTATTCTTGAGATTTTCTACACTTCCAAAAGAATAAAGATGCTGTGTACCTACGCTGGTGATTATGCCGTATTTAGGATTTATGAAGTTGGCAATAGCTTTAATGTCCCCCCTGTTGCAGGCACCCATTTCGGTAATCAAAATTTCATTTTCGGGTTTAAGAAAGTCATTAACAACCTTACTTATGCCTTTTGTAGTATTAAAACTGTGCGGGCTCATGCAGACATTATATTTTTGAGACAATATGGTGTTTAGCATATATTTTGTGCTGGTCTTGCCAAAGCTGCCGGTTATGCCGATTTTTATGAGGTCTCCCCTCTTCTTTAGCTTATTCTTGGCAGACATAAGATATTTTTTGGTTATGGCGGCCTCAATCGGTATCATCAAAATATGAACAAGCGGCACCAAAAGAGGAATTAAAATAGGTGTCAGACACAGCACCCCATAGCGTAGCAACGGTATCCATTCCATGCTCACTGACATAAGACCGAACGAAACACCCGCCATAACAATACCCATAGCAATATTGAGCCTTGTCATACGCGCAGTTTGTTTAAGAGGTATTTTTTTGGGAGCGGAATAAATATTTATGATAAAAACTATGGTAAAATAGAAATAGAACACCAAACCCAGATACGAATAATAACCTTTGGGCTCATACTCCCAGAACAGAGCATTTGTAACCAGCACGCACGCGGCGCTGAGAAGCCCAAGCATTAAAAGCCTTGAAACATATTTGGCTTTGGTGTCTCTTACCCACAAATAATAGCCCTTTATTTTATAACCCACAATCTGTATCATCTGAAAAAACTTATACGACGCAAAACAAAGCATCAGCCCGTTTATAACAGATAATACTATCGCAATATATAAATGTGCGTTGTCGGGTGCAAAAAACTCCATATTATTCTCCTAAAAAACTGTTTATTATCCTCAAAGTCTGTTCAAAATTTTCTATATAAGCAAAGTGCCCTCCATTCAAAACTATCAGCGCACTGTCTTTAATAAGCTTTTCAAGCTTACGCGCCATATAAAGCGGAGTTTCGGTGTCGTCCTTTCCCCACAGCAAGAGCGTAGGTGCTGTTATATTTTTTAGCATTTCTGTCTGGTCAAAGTTTGTAATATTTATAATAGTCTGTTTCGTCATACCGTCCGCTGCCCTATAATCACTGCTGCCAAATTTACTTAGTCGCTCTTTTTTCATAAGCTTTATTTTGACAAGGCGCTTGCATAGCTTGTATCTCATTATACTAAGACTTTTTTTAATGCTTTTTTTAGGTTTCAACCCTGCAGCACCCGTCAAAACCAATTTCTGCACCAAACTCACATCCTGAGCCAGCATTATGGCTACTCTTGCGCCAAACGAGTGAGCAACTACAAAAACTTTAGTTACGCCAAGTTCTTTCAGCAATGCCATTACCATCTCGGCATACGTCTCAACTGTCCACGGCTCAGCCATCTTGTCAGAAAAGCCAAACGGCGGAAAATCTATATTTATGCGCCTGTTAGTTTGCAGTCTGTTTTCAAATGCCAAAAAGCTTTGTGTGCTGCCGCCCCAGCCATGCAAAAAAAGTAAGTTTTGACCGTCTCCTTTGATGGTATAGTTAATTTTAACACCTTTAAAAATAAAAAACAAATAAAATTCACTCCTCGCTATTTATATAGCCACATAACATAAGCATCATCACCATTTTTATAATATTTTTTACGGGTGTTTGTTATAATAAAGCCCATCTTACGATAAAGATCTATAGCAGGCTTGTTTTTAGTATTAACTTCAAGACTAAGCGCCTTTATCTTTTTTCGTTCAGCATCCGTTATCAGCCGCTCCAGAAGCTTGCCGGCAAGCCCCTGCCGCTGATGGGCTTTGGACGTTGCAATACTGATTACCGAATAATCCTCGCCCGTGTTCCATGCTCCGGCATAAGCCTCAACTTGCCCCTCAACCAAAATTACAAAATACATGCGGCTGTCATGTGTAATTTCTTCTAAAAACAGCGGCTCGCTCATAGCTTCGTCAAAACACTCCTTATGTATTTCATACATGCGAGCAAAATATTCATCCTGAGCTCTTAAAATCTTAAGCATTACTGCCCTCCTTTTTTAAAAGCTCCTCCTCTGCCTGACTGAGAGCCAAATAATATGGCTTAAACTCGCCAAATCGTCCGTCCTTAAAAAGTGCACAGCAGAAATCAATCAAGTCTTTTTCGCTGACTTCTACCCTTTCTGCATTTATGTCAAGATTATAATGTTGCTCTATCACAGCATTAAACTCATTAAACCCTTCAGTATCTTCCAAACTATACCGTGGCTTATTTCCGGATTTAAACCTGCCCACATAAAGCTTGTTTGCCGTGCTAGGTATTACTACTGTCATATCAGTCCTGTTTAATTTGGCCATAGTAGTATATGCTATCAGTTCAAGTGAGTTGATAGCCACAATTTTTATGTCTCTAAATACGTGAATAAACCCTTTTACAGTAGAAACACCTATCCGCACACCTGTAAAAGAGCCGGGGCCTACAACTACACCAATGACATCAATCTCTTTTAGGCGAACCTTGGCTCTTTGCAGCAGTTCATCTATCATAGGAAGCAGTACTTCCATATATTTTCCATCTTGTTTTTGTGCAGTTATTATTTCGTTATCCTTTAAAAGAGCCAAAAGCAGTTTGTCACTGCTTGTGTCCAAAACCAAAATATTCATTTGTTCACCTCAATAGTTACTTCACGGGTCATATCGTCAATCTTTTTTATGACTATCTTTGTATATTTTTTGGGCAGAATTTCAGTGAGTCTTCCGGGCCATTCTATAAATTTAATAGAATTTTTATCATCAATAATTTCATCCAGACCCGAAGCCCTCGCCTCTTCAATGCCGTCAAGCCTATAAGCATCCATATGATAAACTATACCGACTTTGGTGTCGTATTTGTTGACAATAGTAAAAGTGGGGCTCGGCACAACGGCTACACCTGCTGCGTTCAAAAAACCCCGTGCCAAAACCGACTTACCGCTGCCAAGGTCACCTTCAAGCAAAACAACATCGCCGCTCTTTAGGGTTTTTATAAGACCCGCGCCAAGTTTAAGCATCTTATCTTCTTTTTTGATTATAACCTTCACTCCTATATTTTAGCACAATATGGCAGCTCTTCCAATGATTTTTGCATGGTTAGGTGCGGTTTTGCAGGCCACCCGCCAAAGGCGGGTGGCCATGGCGAGCGTGCTCGTCATGCAAAACCGCACTCAAGGCCTCGCTCTCAAACAGAAATCATTCCGCCTTTTTATAATCATACCTTCAATAATCTTAAATAACCATGGACACAAAACCATCACAAACAATATATCAACAAGCATTATAAGACTTCTAAAAAAAACTAAGTTTGGCAAAACCGCATTAAGCAAAAAATATAACCCTAAAGCAACACCACCAAAAACAATCACCTTAACTATTTCAAACCACAAAATTTTGGCAGAACTATACTTTACAAACCTCTTTTCAAAAAAGTAGCCCAAAATAATTCCTATACCCAACATAAATATAATAGGATACTCCCCCGTCCTAAAATTGTCAGTAGCCAACGTATCTATAAACATTAAATATCCCAAAACTAAAAACGGCAGCAAAAACAGTGCATAAATATGCTCCTTGTCACCAAATTTTATGAACTTGCACATAATCAGACTTACTGTAAATCCAAGTGCAAGACCTGCTAAAACGTCGCTCAGATAATGCTGCCCCAAATACATTCTTGAAAGCCCCACACACAAACAAAGCAGCACCAAAGATATAATAGCAGTGATTTTAAACCATTTTTTACGCGTTTTTTGCACCTCATATATAAGAGTGCCAGCAACAGAAGCAATAGCTGTCGAGTGCCCGCTGGGCATAGAATACCCTACCGTGTTTGTATAATTTATAATACCGCTATCCGCCATAAAGGGTCTTGGGCGCATAAAAACTTCTTTAAGTCCCCAATTTATAACCGAACTTGCCCCAAAAATCGCGGCAAATCTAAAAGCAAACCGCTTGTCATAACACCAAAACAGCAGCACAAACATCACCGTAAAAAAGCCCGTGGTGCCCAAAAACGAGAATATCATCATAACGATATCCCAAAAGTCGTTTGCCACAGACTGTATTGCTTTTATTATACTTACTTCCACCGAAACTCCGTCACTCACTTTTTGGCGGATTTTTCAATTTTTGTTTTGGTTTCTTTCTTATCTTCTTTAGGCTTTGCTTTACTTACAGCTTTTTTACTTATTTTTTCGATTTTTACCGTTTCTTTCACTGTTTTTTTAGGTGCTTTTGCGTTTTCCTTAACTTCTTTAGTTTTTTTCTTGTCAGCAGCCGGCTTTACTTCTTTTTTAGTTTCCTTTTTCTTTTTATCGTCAGACGTCTTTTCGGCGGCTTTAGCATCCTTCTTTTCAATATCCTTTTTAATGTCAGTAAACTTTTTGTGATTTTTGCTGTCTGCCCACATTTTTTCAAGGCTATAATGATCTCTCACCTCTTTTGTAAATATATGCACAATAACATCCCCCAGGTCAAGACTAATCCAATTCGCCTGACCGTGACCATCTATGCCAAAAACTTTTTCACCGATTACGTCTGCTACTTCACACACAACATCACTGAGCGTTCTTGCGTGTGTAATGCTGCTTGCTGTAGTCAAAACAAAATCATCGGCAATTGATGAATTTTTGCTGATATTAATAATACTTATATCCATGGCCTTTTTGTCATCAAGCGCCTTGCATACCATCATAACCTTATTTGATAGTTCCATACTTCACCTCTCATACATTATACCCTTAGCCCCAAAAAAAATCAAATATTCTCCAAGATTTGTCAAATAAATTTAGGCTAAGCTTTCAAATTTCCTTAAAAACGCCAAAACATATTAATATTGTTTTGAAAAACTGCATACTTGGCAATAATCTTTATATGAAAAATTTCAAATTATCTTTGATTTTGGATAGAATTTTGCTTATAATCATAGGCTTTGCCATATCATTTGTGTGGCTGCGGTTTTTTATAGAAAACATATATATAGTTTTGCTACTATGTTCTACTATTGTTTTGGGAGCATATATCCTCATTTCATTTCTGCTTCAAAAAAATAAGGACAGGCAGGCTGTCAGCAAGGCCCAAAAAGCTGAAATTGAACAATATTCCGCCGACCTTATGTTTACGGATAAGCAAAAATGCCTGCAGTTTTTTTGTGAACTGCTTCAAAAAAAACATAGCGCAGCTCTAAAAAAGGATTATATTATAATAGATAAAACTATGCTATTCAGTTTTATGCACCTTGAAAAACTGACAATAAATGACCTGTCACACGCATATTCTTCAGCGCAAAACATTGGAGCCGAAAAAATAATAATCTGTGCGCAGTCTGCCCCTGCCGACATTTTGATGCTTTGCAAGAATATTCAAAATATAAACGTAACCATACTTGACAAATCAGGTGTTTATTTTAATCTGCTAAAGGTTTATGACACCTATCCCCCAAAAACAATTACACTATCACGCAAAAAAATGACACCGAAAAACATATTCGAATACAGTTTTGCACGGGCAAAATTCAAGCAATATATGCTAAGCGGGCTGATTATATTATTCTGTAGCCTATTTATGCGATATAACATATATTATGTACTGATGTCTACCCTGCTCTTTGGGCTTAGTGCCGTCTGCCTCTTTAAGCGGCCGGAAAAATCCTCAACAAATATTTTTACGGCCGACAGCACATAATCCTTTTCCTTCTTCTTTCCTCTATTCACAGGTAGGTATCATCACTAAACGATTATGTATACATTCTACCTCATTCATATTTCAACTTATTTACAACAAACGCAATAAACTCTTTATTAGACGGCTTACGCCCTCCAAACTTGTCGCAGTCATTTTTATAAGCATTTGCTATTGCCATTCTGATATCGCGCTCAATGCTCATGGTTGTAGTAAAAAATTTTGCCGCCACATACGAATATGATTTTGTTTGAAGGTTGCCTACAATGCCACCGTTCAAAATTATATATTCTATTGCCTCTACCAAATATGATGAACCCAAGTATTTAGGCGAAAATCCAAAATCCATAAGTACTTTGCCTATTCTTGACGCAGAAACCTTGCAAGAACACATATTTGTCAGCCGCATCATCTCAGATTCAAGCTTGCTAAGCATGCTGCTCATAAAAATATCATCAATCGCTCCAATCGGAATACTCATTATATTATAATATTTTTTTGTAAGCTCTATTTCAGCATCCCCCAAAAACACTACTATCGAGCTTTGCCAGCCCTCGTTGCATTTTTGAATAAACTCCATAAGCTCCGGACTTGGGCTCACTGTAGACTTGTCTATAAATAAAATTACCAGCCCTAAAGATTTGCGTTTTATAAAAAAATCGCTTAAATCAGCTACTTTAAATATACTTATTTCGTTTTTTTCACACTCTTTTTGCAATTTATGCCACAAGCACGCGTTATCACCGGAATATAAAAACGCCGGTGCCCTACCTTTTGTCATCGCCCACTCCTTTTGCACCACCCGCTATGGATGGTGCTGTTTTACATCCGTTCAGGATGATTTTTTAACTCAAGAATTTCAGCAACTTTCAAAAAACAGACAAAAAAATAATGCCATATATACATTAGCGCTGATCAGCCCAAAAAATCTTTATCAAACTATTAACTTTTTTAATATAGCATATTTAAAAATTTTAGTCTATCATTTTTTGACACTTTTGTAATAATACCTCGATAATATTACAATTTTGTATAAAACACTACAAATCTATTGCCCTAGCATCCAATCCATATAAACACCAAACCCCTTTGTTGGGTCGTTTACAAACACATGTGTAACTGCCCCCACCAGCTTGCCGTTCTGAATTATAGGACTGCCGCTCATTCCTTGAATAATCCCTCCGGTTTTTTCTAAAAGCTCAGGGTCAATTATTCTAATGACCATACTTCGGTCATTCTGATAATTCTGATAATTTGTTTTGATAATTTCTATGTCATAGAGCTTCAGGTTACCATCCACAGCACTTCTTATCTGGGCCTTTCCTGGGCTTACCGTCAGCCGCCCTCCCACTTTCAGTTTAAGCGTTTGGTCCAAAAGTAAAGAATTCTGTGAAATTTCACCAAAAACACCAAATTCACTGTTTTTATCTATATGTCCCTGACTGTTCTTGCCCTGCAAAAACAACCCCCTGATTTCGCCGGGGTCACCGGCTACTCCCTTGTTGAGGCCCAGAATATTGCATCCATACAAATTCCCGCTTTTGACAGCCATCATAACTCCTGTGTCCCCATCGCAAATCGGATGGCCAAGTGCACCAAAACGGTTTTTATCATCAATAAAAGTCAATGTACCTATCCCCGAAGCATCATCTCTCACCCAAACCCCCAGCTTAAAACTGTCGCTTTTTATATCATAAGCGGGTTTTACTCTAAATTCATATTCCTTATTTTTGCGCATAGCGGTTATTTTAAGCTCGCGCCCCCCGTTCTCCTTTTTGTTGATAAACTTAGAAATACTGCCGGTATTCTCCACTTTTTCATCTTCAATATGCGTGATTATATCTCCAACCTTAAGGCCGGACTTGGTAATATCAAAAGTATTACCGTCAGTTTCAATCACACTGCTGCCCACAATCAGCGCACCTTCGGCCGAAATAACCAACCCCACAGGCATTCCGCCCGCCAAAACCTCATCTTCTCCTATAACAACCTTATGCGTTTTTATGGGAATAAGATTAAACAGCTTAAACTCAACTTCGCCCACATCAGGAGCCTTTACCACCGGCACGCTGGATTTTTTAAGCTCAACGTTCACAAACTGCCCAAAAACCCTGTTTTGATTGATATATCCTATATCGCTTGAATATATAATCATATTATCGGGCATCGCAAACACTCTCGAAGCCGGTAAAACGGCAAAATAAAGCAGACAAAAAACGAGTGCAACAGCACCCAAAGCTATGCCAAGTTTTTTAAATAACCGCGCTTTCATATAATATATTGTGTGGGGTCAGCAGCCGTTTTATGTAAAAATTACTTCAAAAATAAGAGTTTTTATTTGATTGAATTTTTATATGCAGCACACCTACCCATCAGCTCATCGGCATGCTCAAGCGCAACGCCGCTGCCGTCAACACCTCCCGAAAGCCTTGCCACCTCACTCTGTGAGCCCTTTTTATCCAATGTAAAAACTTTAGTAATAGTCTCGTTGGCTTCAACCTGCTTTTGAATAAACAAATGATTGTCTGCCATGGCAGCAATCTGCGGCAGGTGCGACACCGAAATAACCTGATGCTTTTTTGATATATTGGCCATTTTGCAAGCAATAACAAATCCGATGGCACCGCTGATACCCGTGTCAATCTCGTCAAACACAAGCGTTTGTAAATCATCAATATCAGCGATAATATTTTTTATACCAAGCATAAACCTGCTCATTTCCCCGCCTGAAATTATCTCACTGAGCGGCTTCATAGGCTGACCTAAATTAGCACTGAACATAAATATTGGATTATCAAATCCGTTTGCAGTTATATTTGCTGTGTTTTTGTCAGGTTTGGGGTCAAACATTACAGCAAACTTGGCGTTTTTCATTCCAAGGTCACCAAGCTCTTTCATAACTTTGCTCGAAAACTCCTCAGCAATGCCACGCCTGATATCCGATAATTTATTTGCCGTATCATAAAGACTGCTATAAACCTGCTGCTTCTGATATTCCAGATTATCTATAAGTGCCGTGCTGTTCTGATATTTGTTCAACTCCTCTTTGGCGTTTTCTAAAAACTTAAAAACTTCAGCAACAGTAGCCCCATACTTCTTTTTAAGCGCCTTAATGCCGTCAAGTCTGGTGTCAATTCTATCAAATGCCGCATCGTCAAAATTCACACTTTCGGTGACAATTTTCAACTCTCCCGCAATATCACTCAACTCCAACCTTGCACCATCAAGCCTGTTTATCAGCGGCTGCAACGTCTCGTCATACTGAACAACAGAATTCATTGCACTTATTGCCTTTTTAATGCTGCTCACAACCGAAAAATTGCCGTCAATCTCATTTAAGGCATTCGTAAGATTTGCCGATATCTTGCCGCTATTAAGCATTCTGCTACGCTCAACCGCCAGAGTTTCGTCTTCGTTTTGTTTAAGTGAAAACCTCTCAATTTCATTTATCTGATATTGAAGCAGGTCTATCATGCGTTCTCTATTCTGGTTATTGCTGCCAAGCTCATCAAGCTGAGAAATAATATCTTTATGTTTTTTATATTGCCCCGAAACTTCCGCTCTGAGCAAATCAGTCTTTGAGCTGTTTAATCCGTCAATAATTCCAAGATGAAACCTTGGTTTGAGCAGCGATTGGTGCTCGTGCTGACCATGGATATCAACCAAATAGGGAGTTATGTTTTTGAGCATGCCAGCAGTTATGGTATTACCATTAAGCCTAATACTCTGTGACGTGTCACTGAAACTGCGCACAATCAAAACATCGTCATCATCGGGTATATTATATTCCTTCAAAATTTCTTTAGCCTTGCCGGTTACACCGCAAAACAATGCCTCGGCACTCATACCGTAGGCACCCGTTCGCATAAGGCTTTTGTTTGCTTTATCCCCCAAAACAAAATTAAGCGAGTCTATTATAATACTCTTTCCCGCTCCCGTTTCACCGGTAAGAACATTCAGCCCACCGCTAAACTCTATCGTTAGGTCTTTTATAAGCGCTATATTTTTTATCTTAAGGTGCTTTAACATATAGCCATTGTATCAAATTTCATCAAAAAAGACAAGGGAATTAAAAACGGCCCCTTATCAATTCAAAAAAAAGAGCGCACTCAAACGCTCCTATTATTCAGTTAAAATATTATGTATCTTGTCACATGCTTCTTTGGCGCTGGCATTAGTCTCAAAAATTATCATAACCGTATCGTCGCCGCTAACTGAGCCTAAAGTGTTTTCAATGTTAAACTTGTCAATTATATTTATGATGGCATCCGCCACGCCCTTCAAGGTTTTGATTACTACTAGGTTTTGCGCAGTCTTAACCGAAATGACAGATTCTTTAAACAAAAGCAAAAACTTATTTGAAGCTTGTTGTTGCTCCGAGTCTACCAAAGCATATTTATAGCGGTTGCTGTCCTGCGACAAAATTTTGATAAGCCCGAGCTCTTTAATGTCACGGCTTATGGTTGCCTGTGTAATATCAAAATTCGCCGCCCTCAAATGCGCCACAAGTTCTTCCTGTGTCTCAATCTCGTTTACCGAAATTATATCCAGAATCTTACTCTGTCTAACGCTTCGTGCCATCAGCCTTTCTCCTTTGTCGTTTAAACTCTCACACTAAAATAGTGGGATTGCATAACTATACATGTATATCTATTCATCGGAAGTGAAATAATTATACACTATTTTTTATATTTATGCAAGAGGTTTTTGCATAAATATTCAACAATTTTTTTATATTTATGCGAAGTGTATATAAATATACTATATTGTATGCATAAGTATACGTAAACACAATATGTTGTGTTCTACCTACCCCTTTCTCTTTTAAACATCGAAATAAATCTACCAACAAAAAGCACTACGCTTAATGACTTATATATAGCCAGCCGTTTGCAAAGCGCCTTGCCAAAAACCGTGAGCCCCGCCACAGTTGCACTGATGCCCGCCGCCAGCAAAACCTCAAGCGAGTCTGAGCGGATAATAATTTTTATTGCAATAGCACTGCCGGCGGCCCCACTCAAAATTCCGCAAATATCTCCCACCACATCCGAGCAAAACGAGGAGACCTTTTCCGAAATCCCGCTCAAGCGCAGAGCCACACTGCTCCCGCTGACATTTTGATTTCGAAGATCAATTAATTTATCCTGCGGACAGGCTGCAAAAGCAAGGCCTATCATATCAAAAACTATGTTAACAAACAAAAATATCAGAAGTATTATAACCGCAAAAACCATGTTGGTGCGCGACAAAATCATCTCCGAAATAATCCCGGCAAACAGCGCAAGACAAAGCGTGAGAATAGTAATCTTGATTATCCATTTGTATTTGCGCCGCCCTACAAACAGTATATGCACACGCTTGCGAGGTTTTGCTTTTTTAGGAAACTTTTTTATACCGTCCATTTATATATACTATGTCAAAAGCAGTTTTTATAGACCTTGGCCAAAACAAAAAAGAGCGAAAACTCGCCCTTAAAACATTCCATCTTTCTCCCTCTTTTCTTTATAAGACATGGGCAAACAATACTCAGCCCAACAAAGTGCCATAAGTATCTTTTAATACTTCTGCTTGCTTACACTAATTATCTGTGTCGTCTACAATTTTATCCAGCTCTTTTTTTATAACAACAATCTTGCCTTTGCTGCCTTCAAGCTCGGCATAACATTCTTTGCTCAGCTTTACGCCTTCTTCAAAAATCTTTGTGCCCTCACTCAAACTTAAGTTTGGGTCCTCAAGCTTGCTTACAATCTGCTCAAGCCTTTTACACTTCTCTTCAAAACTCAATATCTGTGCCATTTCAGTTCTCCTTTTTATCAATCTTTTCTGTTACCGTTTCAATATCGCCGTCCCTAAGGCTTATTCTGAGCTTATCCCCCACATTTACAGCCCCTGCCTCTACAACAGCCTTACCATCCTTAAATACCTTTACAAAACCCCTATCTAATATTGCTGCAGGACTATGCCCCAAAAGCCTCTCATTTATAATCCCCAATGCTCCCTCGTGCCTTTGCACAGCACTGCCCGAGAGCAGCAACAGTCGTCTTACTATATCCACAAACCGCTGTTTTTTATGTTCTATGACATGCCGTGCGTCGCTGCCAAGTTTAAGCATAAAATCGTCCAGATATGCCGTGTTGTTTTGCAAAAAATAAGTATATAAACTAAGCATCCTCGTCAAATTTTGAGCTAACCTGCTTTTAACATCTCCCGGATCCTGCGTAAGCAATTCAGCTGCGGCCGAAGGCGTCGGAGCTCTCAGGTTGCTGACAAAATCACAAATCGTAAAGTCCGTTTCGTGCCCTACAGCCGATACAACCGGAAGCTCCGAAGCATAAATCGTCCGCGCCAAAATTTCACTGTTAAAAGGCATTAAATCCTCAAAACTGCCGCCGCCCCGTGCTATTACAATTACATCCACATTTTTATGCCGAGAAAAATACTCCACACCCTCGCATATACTGTTTTCAGCCCCTACACCCTGCACCCTCACGGGATATAGGAATATATTCACGCAGGGGTTTCTGCGGCCCACAATATTTATAATGTCCTGTATTACTGCGCCGGTCTCACTTGTAACCACACCAATATTTTTAACAACCTTAGGAATTGGCTTTTTTGAAGAAGAATCAAAAAGCCCCTCTTTTTCAAGCCTTTCTTTAAGCGCCAAAAATTTTTGATAAAGTATCCCCTGCCCATAAGGAACAATAACTGAGGCATAAAACTGAAGCTTGCCGCTTTTGCCGTAATACCCGAGCCTGCCGGTAACAAGAACCTGATCGCCGTCTTTAATATCTGCATGCCCAACACCAAACATAACACAGCTAAGCAGCGCATTTTCATCTTTAATCGAAAAATAAGCGTGCCCCCTCACAATCTGAAAGCCCGAAATTTCGCCGTATATCTTAATATCATGAAGCATCTCCTCAGCATCAAATATACGGGTTATAATATTGGATATTTCACTTACGCTAAGTTCTTTTAGTGCCAAATTATACTCCTAAAATGCTTATTTTCTGTGCCAAATCAGCCGTTAATTATCTTTGAAAGGATGCCATTGATAAACGCCGGACTTTTGTCGGTTGAAAACTTTTTACCAAGCTCCACCACTTCATTTATTACAATCTTTGGGTCGGTGTTCTGATATTTTATTTCGTATATTGCAAGAATAAGTAAACTCAAATCTATTTTATATATCCTCTCAAATTTATAGCCAACCAGGTTATCTTTTATTTGCTGCTCTATAACACCAAGGTTTTGGGTTACACCTTCCAAAACCTCCTTTGCAAATCCGCTGTCATACTTAGCGTTGTCCTCTTCTTCAAGAAGTTTTACACCTGTCAAAAAATCGGCCCCTTCATTAAAGAGCCTCTCAAATATTAATCTGAATGCAACCTCACGCTCACTTCTTCGACCCATGACACTTCACATAAAAAAACGTAAAAGCCTCTCTGCTGAGAGACCTGTTATACGCTTTTTACCAGCTCCTCCTTTGAAAAATCCACCCCAAGCACATGCACATTTATGCTACCAATCTTTATGTCCATCATAGACGATATGCCGTTTTTAATATTTTCCTGAACACGGTATGCCACGTCACTTACACTGTAACCAAAGTACACTTTAATATAGACATCAACATCCACGGTGTTATTTTTTGAAAAATTAACTTTCACACCCTCAAAATAATTGGAAGAAAACAGTTTCTTTATACGACTGCCAAACCTTGAACACAGGCATGAAACGCCGCTTATTTCTTTTGCCGAAAGGTTAATGATAGAAAGCATAATGTTTTTGTTATACATTACCTTGCCGTCAGAACTTCCGTTATAAAAATTTCCCTTATAAGCCATAGTTTAAACTCTCCATTAGACGGAGTCAGTATAACACACTACACCCGCTTTTGACAAGTTAATTTAGGTCTCAACAGGAATTATTTTAATATAGTCAATATCCTTTTGTGTTTGGCTCTGCACAACTTCAACAATCTGAGCTACTTCTACCTCAGTCAGCTCCGCACTCTTGACGAGAATATTTATATAGCTGTCACTGCAGCTTGCAATAACATCCTCAAAACCTTTGGCCTTAATAAGCCCTTCCATATTAAGCTCAAGTGTCATGGTTGCCACAATTTCAGCCTTCTTGGTTTCAGCCAAAGTCTTGGCCTCACTCGAACTTGAAGCACTTGAAATAATAGCATCATAATAAGCAATAGCCTCGGTTCTGGCCTGAGTTCGGTCAGCTCGGTATGTTATAAAAAAGCCTGCAGCCTGCGTTTCGTCACCACCGCCTGTGGATGTGTTTATCGCTTGGTTATTAAACATAATATTTAAATATCCTGTAACCACCAATAGCGCCACCATGGTGCACAAAATTATAATCTTCTTCTTTTTAGATAACATTTATTTATCCTCCTACAATATATTTATTTAGCAAAATCCAAATGTATGACTATGTTTATGAAAGCTGCAAAAATTGCAACAATCCGTCAAACTACTGCAAAAACCGCGCTTTTTTGTGCCGCAATGCAGCAGGCTATTTTATAAACCCCAAACGACAATCTATAATGATACAAAATTATATTTTCATGTGTATATAATACGAGCGGTTTTGCGCAAAAAAGCCTGCAGGCTTTTTTAAAGGCCAGCCACCACCTACGGCGGTGCCGACCTTCCGGCGCGCCGGTGCGCCGGACAAAACCGCACATTCAAATTTAACACAATATCTGAATATTCCCTGCCGGCACCTTAAGCAGCGTTTCAACTGCCAACAGCAAACTCAATTTCACCTTTGTGTCAGAGGCCCCGCTGGCAACAACCAGCACACTCAAGGGTTTAGGCAGCTTTTCACCCAAAAGTATAGGCCCCGAATTTGACCCCTGACCCACAATTATGGGCGTCTGAACAACAGTCACCGTTGTTGTTGTACCATTTGAATTAGTGGTGGTCGTTTCCTTTTCCTCGCTTGAATAAGCAATAATCCGCTCCAGACCCGACTCAAAGGTAATCATAACTTTTACATCTCCTGCTCCGGCAATCCCGCTGAGAGTTCTCTGAAGCTTCTGTTCCATTTCGGCAGCGTAGGCATTTATAGAAACATACTCCACATCCTCTGCAGTTTGGTTGGACCCAAATCCGGAAAAATAAATAAGCAAAATAACGGCGCAGGCAAGAATTGCAATATAAATTTCGATATGCTTAACTGCTTTGAGTTTACTGAACAATTTACCCGAAAATAGGTTCTTTTTAGGCTTTGCGCTATCCATACAGATTTATATTCTCCTTTTTTATATCTACCACAGCAAGAATTATCGCCTCTATCTTTTCATTTCTATTTATATTCAGCTGCGGGTCAGACAGAACAAGCAAAGCCAGATTGACATTCACCGTATCTATCTTCATGTTGGGCTTGGTCAAGTCTCCTAAAACCTCAACCGACGCACCATTAAACCCATTTTGCGCAAGCGTGCGCTCAATTATATTTTCATACTCCAATATTTTCTGACGATTCAGATTTTCAATAAACCTGTCGTCAACATCCACCGAACTGTTGAAAAATCTACCGAAGTCCAGCTTGTCAACCGACAAGTAAGGTAGCGGCAGAACCACAACAAAAACAGTAATGATGCTAAGCACGCCCTTGATATATTTATTCATTTGCCCCTCAGGGATAATAATTTCAACCATAACAGTAATTAAAATCACCCCGACAATGCTCAAAAGCCAAATAGAAATCGCCCCCACACTGCCCTCCTGCCATAATTAACACAGCATTTCAGCCCGATTTTATTAAAATTTTGTGCCAAACTAAACTACGTTGGCTAGACACATTAAAAGCCCCGCTGTTACCAGATACATAAAGCTCACCCCGATAATACATACAATAAGCATGACCAAACACTTAGATACCCCGCTTAAAAAGTTTGAAATCCTGCCATCGCAAAGCGGTTCGGTTATTGCCGCAACAAGCTTTAGGCCAAGCATAAACACCAGAATTTTGACCAGCGGCGAAATAACCGAGGCAATCAGCAGTATCAACCCTGTAGCCCCTACAGCATTTTTAATCAGAATACTGCTTGCCATAATCAAATTAAGCCCGTCCGACAGATATCCCCCAAGTACAGGTATATAGCTTTTTATCGCAAACTTTGCTGTTTTAATCGACACTCCGTCCACTGCCGATGCAGTTATTCCCTGAATTGTGATAAAGGCTATGAATATCGTAAAGACTATTCCGATAATCCACTTAAACAGGCTGTTGCAAAACCCTGCAAACTTTTCAAGCTTTATGCTCGACGATAGATTGCCCACCACATTAAACGCAAGAGTGAAAATAAACAGCGGAATTATGACTACAGTAAAAATCTCCATTATTGCTACCAGCAAAAACGCAATGGCCGGCTGAAATGCCGAAACGGTGACCACTCCGCCTATCGAAGCAATAAGCGTAAGCAGAATTGGAAAGACTATTTCCATCTGAGCTTTTATGCTAAACAAGGTCTGCTGTGTAATTCCTATAAGCTCCTGACATACCGAAAATGTAAGCACTACAATGGCGCCAAAGCACACAAAGTAAATTACATTGCTGATTGATTTTGATTTCTGCGAATTTATCTGGCTGATAAAGCTACACACAATGGCAATGGCAACAATAGTAGCAAGCACCGGCACAACTCCCAGAAGGTCATCAAACAGAAGAGCAAAAAGATAGGAAAAAAAATCACCGAAATTTGCACCGAATTCTCCCGAAATAAGCTTTCTGACTTTATCAAGAAAGCTCCCACCGCCAAAAATTCCCTGCTCGCTATTTCCAAACTGCGACAAAATCTGGTCAAGCCCACCAAAGTCAAAACCATCCAGCTGCTTGTCCACATTTTGTTGCAGTTCTTCCTCGGCAGAATTTTCGTCGTCAGCATAAGCTATGGCTTGTCCGCCGCTAAAAACAAGCGGTGACAAGATTAAAATAATCAGCACCAGAAACAAGCGTTTTAAATTTTTTTTCTTCATGGCAATATACCTATCACTATGTCAAGCAGGGCCGTTATTATAGGAAGAGCTAAGCATAAAATTACAACCTTACCGGCGAGCAATACCTTGTCTCCTGTGCTGTTGCTTCCGGCGTCGGAGCAAATGTTGGCCACAAATTCGGTGATATATCCTACTCCTACAATTTTAAGTATTGCTGTAAATAAAGTAGGGTCAAGCCCCGTACGATTTATTACCTCTCCAAAATAACCCACCACAAAAGAGAGCTGATTTATGATTAATATCACTATTATTATACTGCCGGCAAGCCCTACAAACACCGCATATTCGGTTTTAATTTGTCTTGTGATGAGCACAGCTACAGTAGTAACTATCCCCACTCCCAGAATTTTGAAAAGGTCAAGCATAGGCCACCTCAGTATAGTAAAAATAAATTCTTAACAGTTTCAAACAATTCGCTGATTAGTCCCACCACCATAAGTAAAACAACCACAACTCCCGCAAGCGACACAACTGTGGCAATTTCATCCTTATTTATGTTCTTTAAGACCTGCACAACAACCGCCGTCAAAATTCCTACAGCCGCTATCTTAAAAATGATGTCATATCCCATAATGCCCCCTATACCATACATATTGTGGTTTTTTGCATAATACTGTGCCAAGATATGGTGTATATCATAAAAGTTTGCATAGTATTATGCAAACATGGGTGCCCCCGCCGTCGGTCGATAATAGCAAACTTATAATAATATTATCACCAGCACAGCTCCGGCCGCTATTCCAAGTTTAACAAATAGCCCTCCAAACCTACTCTTGTCTTTTTCACAGTTTTCGGCTATTCGTTTAAACTCGGAGATATAATTTTTTATATTCCCGCTCTCACCCTCTTCATCCATTTCACCTAGGTGTTTGAAAAAATCGCTCACCACCGCTCGTTCGTCAGGACGTAAAAAAACTAGTTGTGTTTGACAAGTTTTTATGAAATCGTCAATTGTTTTGCTATGGTCTAGATATTGTTTGAATTCTTCTAAAACGGTTTTAAATGGGCTATTAAACCTATCAATGTTTGTCTGAATTAAATTTCCCAGCTTGGTATGCAAAAAAGTTATTTCGCTCAGCATTATTTCACAAAACTTTATCATATTAGAATAGAACCTGACACGCCTGCCAAAATACGCTGAGACTCCAACCCCAATCATCGTAGTGCAAATAAAAACCGCTGCCAAAAGTATTATCTTCAAACTGCTATCCCTCTCAGATTCTCATCATATACAGCCTCAATGGTGCCGGGCCCCTTTTTGTTTGACAGCACCACAAACCGTTTGAAAATCTTGTTTTGAAGTAGCTTTTCAAATGCGGGCTTATTTTTCAGGTCTTCTATACCATTTGCATGTACACTGCTTATTACTCCTACACCGCAACACGCAACGTAACTCAGAGCGTTTATATCCGCTTCGTTCGCGAGTTCGTCTGTTGCCACAATGTCGGGGCGCATGCTCCTTACCCCATTTTCAAAACCATAGAGTTTGTTGCATCCGCTATAGACATCGGTAAATTTGCCAACATCCAGCTGAGGCTTGCCGTTTAGGCAATTTGCAATTTCATAGCGCTCATCAACCAGCAAAATATTATAGCAATAATTATGCTCGCTCAGCTGCCATAAAATGTCTCTAATGAATGTTGTTTTTCCGCATCCAGGAGGTGAAATCACAAGTGTATTAAGAAACTTTCCCTGCATCAGAAGCCCGAATACATTAAGTGAACAGTTCTTAACCTGATGAGGTATGCGAATATTTAGGCCCGTAAAGTTTTTTATGGTCTTAACCCGATGATTTTCAATCACCACCTCTCCGCATATTCCAACCCTTATTCCACCCAAAACCGTAATAAACCCCTGCTTTAGTTGATGGTTGACGGCATAAAGCGAATATTCACTTGCCCGCTTTACAATCTCAAGAAGCGTGTCGCTGTCACAAATTATAGCATCAGTCTGACTGCCGCTGAGGCCCTTGGGGCCCAAATAGTAGGGCTTGCCCCCTACGACTGCCACAACCGGTAAATTTACTCTTAGCCGTAGCTCATTGAGCTTATCTTGCGGCAAAAAGTTTTTAACAACACTGCTTAAGTTTTCCGTCAACAGATTTTCCATAGCACCTCTCAAAACTTGCCGAGCAAACCTGGCCAATCTAATAAATCAGTCAAAATCTGCCTAATACATTCTATTGCTCAGCCTGTCCGAATATTCATCACAAAATGTCGCAAAATTTTAATTATCATTATACAAAAGCGCAACCAACATTGTCACTTTTAAAAATTAACAAAACTGCCTCTAAAAAAAAAATCTTACAATAGATAAATAAAAAAGAATGACAAATTAAAATATGTCATTCATAAGTTTTAAACTCTGTCTTCAAAAACAATTTATCAAATTTGGCAAAAAGCTCTTCATACTGCGGGCCCCACTTGGGCGCAATTTCCTTGTAGCCGCTTTTCATACGCTCGCGCAGCACATTATAGTTCATATATAAAAGCTCTGAAAGCTCTTCATATTGAATAGTAAATTCTTTCTTCAAAAGTTCCAGACCTATCTCTTCTTTGGCTTCAGTGACCAAAGTTTCTTCTATTGTATCACTTCCCACCACATGGCCCCGCACAAAGTCCGAGCTTGTTTAGGATTTTGTTTTTTAAGCGGGCTTCTCCGCTGCATCAACACCTCTTGTGTCTTAGGATTTATGACCCATAAGGCAATTTCATTGTGGAAAATATGATTTTCATGAATGTATCCGCGGTCAAAATATTCACCCGTTGATACTCCGTTTTCGTTCAAGGCTAATAACTTTTCAGATAAGTTATCAGCTCCCCCCCCCCCATAGTTTTTTTTACTTTATTACGCTCATTTATTATTTTATCCATGCACTTATTATAGCATATTTATCATTTTCTTTGCAAGTAATAACTGTTGATGGGCAAAGGAGCAAGCGTAGCCGAAAGGATATTTCATATAGACGCAAAAAAAGAGCTTATGCTCTTTCGATATATGTTCCTGTTCTCGTATCTACTCTGATTTTATCGCCGTTGTTTACAAATAGAGGCACGCGGACACTCAGCCCCGTTTCAAGTTTTGCCGGTTTTTCGCCCGCCTTCGAAGTGTCTCCCTGAACGCCTTGCTCACACTCCACAATAGTGAGCTCTACAAAGTTTGGCGGAACCACACTGAAGGCCTCACCCTTATAAAACTGAACAGTGGCTGTCATATTTTCAACAATATACTGCATAGTGTCCTCAACCTGATCTTTATTAAAAGGAACCTGATCATAAGTTTCGGTATCCATAAAGTAATAAAGCCCTCCCTCATTATAAAGGTACTGCATCTCCTTGGTTTCAATAACCGCCACCGGATATTTATCCGACGGGTTAAAAGTGCGCTCAAGGACCTGCCCTGTTACAATGTTCTTAATTTTGGTGCGCACAAACGCAGACCCTTTGCCGGGCTTAACATGCTGAAAATCAACAACGGTATAAATTTTACCCTCCATTTCAAAAGTCGCACCCTTCCTAAAATCTCCTGCTACTATCATATTTATTTCCTCCTTATGCAAAGCGGCAAGCTTCGCTTATATCTTTTATCTGAGTTCTTCATAAATCTTTTTCATCTGCATTGCATCCTCAGCCTGTGTGCCATTTGACTCGCAAATAATTACCGGTTCCATGTTATATTGCTTTAATACTTCTGATAGCGGCTCAAATTCGGGTCCAAAAATTTTATCTTCAAACGTCAAATGTCTTACCTCGCCCTTACCGCCATACTCAATCTTAGAAAAATGTATATGTATCTTGCGAGTACGATGGAGCCCGATTTTAGCTATAAATTCATCCACCACCCGCTTGAAATCCGCTTCGGTTTTAAGACTGCCCCCTTCAAAAGCATTTATATGCCCAAAGTCAACCGCAGGAAGCAAGCATTCGTCAATTGCACAAAGCTCAGCAATTTCTTGATACGTTCCCAGCTGCCCGTGCTTACCCATCGTTTCGGGGCAAATATACATGTCACCAAACCCCGCTGCCCTCACTCGTTTAACAAGCTCAGTTATGCGTTCTCTCAAAAGCTTGAGCGCATCCTCACGTTTCATTTTTCCGCAGGTCCCGGGGTGAAAAACACACCTCTTGCCACCGATAAGTTTTAGGTAATGTAAACATTTTATCACATAACCATAGCTTTTTTCAAGCAAATCTGGGTTATTTCCCGCAAAATTTATATAATACGGTGCATGCACGCTTATTTCTATCCCATTTTCTTTTGCTGCCTGTCCCAGCTTTTTTGCAAGTTCTTCACTCATATTAATGCCGCGTGTAAATGGATACTCATAGGCACTAAGCCCTCTTTTTTTTAGCCAAGCAAGAGCTTCAAGGCTGCTTTTATGCCCCTCTTCAAAAAATATTTCGCTATTGCCCGCAGGGCCAAATCTTATCATAATCAATCCTCATACAAATTTGTAGTAAGTGTAATTGCACCATTTGTGACATTGCCTATACCCACAACCTTTTTTTCAAACAAAATTAGATACTCACCGCTGTCAGATTTCATTAATTTCAGTCCGCTCATTAATCTTTTAAATTCGTCGCCCGTCAACGTCATTTGCGGCAAATCCTTCAGCGCCGATTCAAGCGAAACTAAGTTGTTTTCAATTTTTTGTTTCGTGAGCCCCTCAAGCGGAAGCGCATCTTTTAGTTCAAACTCGCCGCAGCGGGTCCTCGTTAGTTTTGTCATTACGGCACATGTATCAAGCGCTTCGCCAATGTCTCTTCCAAGGCTTCGAATATACGTTCCTGCACTGCATTCAATCTCAAACTCAAAAGTTTCATCATCAATCTGACCAAGCAGCTCAAGCTTAAACACCTCAACTTGCCTGGGTGCCAGCTCAACTTCCTCTCCAAGTCTAGCCAACTTATATGCACGAACTCCGCCTATATTTTTTGCTGAATACTTAGGCGGAATTTGCATTATTTTGCCTCTAAAGCTATCTAAGACCTCCAAAATCGATGCCCTGTCCGGAATTTTACCGTTTTTTTGTAAAACTACCCCTTCACTATCAAGCGTATCGGTGAGCATTCCAAACCTAAAATGAGCTGCATATGTCTTGGTTTTTTTTAAGTATCGGTCAAATAATCGCGTCGCTTTACCTAAGCATACAGGCAGAACTCCTGTCGCCATAGGGTCAAGCGTTCCCAGATGCCCCACTCTCTTTTGTCCTGTCAACTTTTTGATTTTGACAACCGCATCATTTGATGTAAAACCCTTGTCTTTGTTTATTACTACTATGCCTATCATAAAACCGCCTTACATTCAGACAGAATTTTTTTAAGCAGGACTTTATATTTACCCTCAAACCGGGCGCCCGCAGCAAGTGTGTGCCCGCCGCCACCAAATTTTGCAGCAAGCTTTGCCACATTCACCTTGGTAGACCTAAACCCTATGTTCCACACTCCCGGCTTCTTTTCGGTAACTTTAATCGCAACACCCACACCCGCAACACCCACCAACAAATCAAATATCTCGGTTGCTTCACAGTTATACTTAAACCTGTTGTATAGCTTGTTGTTTATATCAACTACAATCAATTTGCCATCCAAAAAGAGTTTCATTCTCTTGACTATATTTTTATAATACCCTATCTGCCCGCTCGGTTTCATCTTAAAAATGTTGTGATTAATCTGAGCAAGGTTAATTCCGGCATCAGCACATATACCTGCCACCTTAAAGCAGTTACCCGTAGTGTTGGGGTGCCTAAAACCTCCTGTATCGTCAGCAACTCCGGCATAAAGACTTGCTGCAATATTTTTGTCAAGCCCCAAGCCGATTTCGTCAATAATATCATATACAAGCTCAGCACAGCTAGCACTTTTATCGTCAAAATAACCTTTTGTTGCCACCTTATACTCGTCACCCACATTAGCATGGTGGTCTATACCCATAAGCTTTTGCGCGTCCTCCAATATGTCGGCATATTTACCAAGCTGACTTCTCACATTGCTGTCAACAATAATACACAAGTCAAGCGTCGGAATAAGACTGTCATCCTCCTCAAGTTTTACGTCTAAAAATCTGAAATTAAAAGGCACTATACCGTCACAATAAATATGAGCCCGCTTTCCCATGTTTGTCAGCGCAATCTTAAGCGCCTGACAGCTGCCAAGCGTATCGCCGTCCGGGGAAACATGAGCAAACAAACCTACGCTGCTTGCGTCAAAAATCGCTTCTACAATTTCGGCGCACTTGCCGGCTTCCTGCAATTTTATAACATTACTTTTAGTCTTTCTGGGCATCTTTATTCCCCCCTTCAAAACTTTCTATTATTTTATTTATTTTCTCAGCATGCTCCATGCCCTCGTCAAGTACAAAAGTCAACTCCGGCACAGTTTTAATCTTCATAGAATGGGCCAGCTTATTTCTGATAAACCCCGCAGCAGACTTAAGTATTTTCATACTTTCATCCTTTTCCTTGCCGAATATACTCACAAAAACCTTTGCAAATTTCAGGTCCGGAGTAATTTTTACACTCGTCACACTGACAAGCCCCAACCTCGGGTCACCTATTTCATAAGTAATTATTGATGCAATATCCTTTTTCAACTGCGAATTTAATCTATCAAGTCTCAATGACATATTTCACCTCCAATATTTTCCTTTTTATCTCCCCAAATTAACAGAGTAATTAGTCTCAAACATTTTCATAGATATAGAATCTGCTGAAGCCTCGCTTCTCTCCCCTAATAAGGGATATACCTATATTTCTCTGAACAATCCTGCAAACTACAATATTCTGTATTGAAATATTTTAGTCGGCAGTAGTGCTAAATTTGTGAACGCAGCAAAATTTGTGCGTTGAAGCAAAGTGGTTTAGCAAAATTTTGTAAGTGAACAAATTTAGCACTACTGCCAACATAGAGGAGAATATCAAGCCTTAGTGAAGAGATATATACACTCCCCTCTCACTAATTTATACGTTCGTTAACACAGCACTCTATTACGTCACTCTCAACAAAATCATTGAAGCCCTTAAGCTTTATGCCGCATTCAAAACCGCTCAATACTTCTTTCACTTCGTCTTTAACAACCTTAACACTCTCTATGTCACCCATAAAGATTTCTTTTTTATCTCTTAAAACTCTTGCAAATCCGGCCCTTACAATTTTGCCGTCTGTTACCATACAGCCCGCAATTGTCCCCACTTTGCTTATTTTGAATAGCGCCCTTACCTCAGCATGACCAACAATCCGCTGTTCATACTTGGGTGACAGCATAGCCTTTATGGCAGCCTCAACATCATCAGTGACATCATAAATAATGTTATAATATTTAATGCTCACCTTTTGTTTTTCAGCAAGAGAATTAGCTTTGCTGTCAGCTTTTACGTTAAATCCAATAATACGAGCTCCCGAAACAGCTGCTAAAGTCACGTCTCTTTCACTTATGTTTCCTACACTCGCGCTGATTACTTCCGCCACAACTTCTTCGTTTTCAATAACACCCAGCGCCTCGCTCAAAGCCTCAACCGAACCCTGAACATCACCCTTTACAATAAGTTTATACACCTTTTTGCTCTCTACCTTACGGTTCAGGAAGTCATCCAGCGTAACACCGCCGGCACGCTCGGTTTTTTCAATTGCAAGCTTAGACTTTCGCTCACTTACAACATTTTTAATAAGCTTTTCGTCAACCACCTGCACAAAGTCCCCTACACCCGGCACGCTGTTAAAGCCAAGGATAGACACCGGAACCGAAGGTCCGGCACTTGTTATATTATTTCCTTTGTCATCAATAAGGGCTCTAACACGCCCAAACGCAAACCCCGAAACAACATTGTCACCAATGCGCAAGGTTCCGTTTTGAACAACAATATTGGCCACAGGCCCAAGCCCCTTGTCAAGTCTTGCTTCAACAACTGTTCCCACAGCGTCACGCTTGCTGTTAGCTCTAAGCTCCTGCACATCAGCAAGAAGGATAATCGTTTCAAGAAGTTTGTCTATACCATTTCCGGTTTTGGCCGAAACCGGCACCAGAATGGCGTCTCCTCCCCACTCTTCAGGGATAACATCATGCTCAACAAGCTGCTGCTTAATACGTTCTATATTGGCGTCAGGTTTATCCATTTTGTTAATAGCAACAATCATGGGCACCTTTGCTTTCTTAATATGCTTTATAGCTTCAATGGTCTGCTGTTTCACTCCGTCGTCGGCTGCAACAATCAAGATAGCTATATCTGTTATGCTGGCACCTCTTGCTCTCATATTAAAGAAAGCCGCGTGTCCCGGAGTGTCAATAAATGTTATATGTTCCTTTTTCCACACTATCTTATAAGCGCCTATGTGTTGTGTTATGCCTCCAGCCTCACCCTTTGAAACTTGAGTATTTCGTATGTAATCAAGAAGCGAAGTCTTTCCGTGGTCAACGTGACCCAAAACCGTTACAATCGGAGCTCTTTTTTCGGTGGCAGAGCTGTCTGAAACCTTACGGGTCAAAGCCAGCCGTTCTTCAGCGGTCTTGTCAAGCTTAAGCTCCAGCGTAATACCCAGCTCGTTTGAAACAAGCTCTGCCGCTGCAAAGTCTATACTGCTGTTTATGGTGGTAGGAATTCCAAGCATCATAAACTTTTTTATAATATCAGTTGCGGTCTTACCTATCTTTTCAGACAAAACCTTAACTGTCAGGTTTGGCGTAGTGATAATTGCATGTGAAACAGGGGCCGCAATAACGGTCTCCTGCTGTCTGTCTTTTTTAAGCCTAGCCTTACGGCTGACCATTCGCTCTTCAATGTTGTGCTCTTCAAGAAGCCCTCGTCGAAGTAAACTCTTTTTGTTAATTCGTTTGTCATCCTGACTGCTCTTGTCAAATCCTGTTCTCTTCTTGCCAACAAAATCGCGCTCTTTGTTTACAAACACACTTGCTGCACTCGTAAGGTCTGCTCTGGCAGTTTTTGCTGAAAACTTCTTATCGCCCACAGCACCTGCCGCACCCGCAGGTCTCGGACCCATGGGTCTTGGGCCAAACGGCTTATTAAACGGCGGCCTTGCCCCGGGTGCACCAGGTGCTCCGGGTCGCGGAGTAAAGGGGCGCTGCTGACCAAACGCAGGTCTCTGACCATCAAAAGGTTTTCTCTCATATGGCTTTTGAAAGCCTCCCTGTCCCTGCGGTCTTGGTGGCTGGTTTGGGCTATAATTTTGATTATACCTCTTTTGAGGTGCGTCATTTTGATAAACCTGACGTGGCGAAGGTGCTGGCTTAATAGGCAACGTACTCGGTGCAACCTCCGGCGCCTTTGGAGTCTCTTTAGGCTCCTGAATATTAATAGCTTCCAAGAATACCTTGGCTTCAAGCGCTTTTTGGGCCTTCTGCTGCTCTTCTTTTTGCTTTTGAGCCTCATGCATAACCTGCGCCTCTGCCTCTTTTTTGGTAGCAGTGATATGACTTTTGACACTCTCTCCAAATGCGGTCAGATCTTGCCTAAGCTTTCCGGCACTGTTAAACAACGCGAAAATCTTTTTCTCGCGCGTCAGCGTGTCCACAACCTTTAGTGCGGTCATATCATCCTGTTCTCTTTTTTCTTCTATAGCCAAGTTTATTCTCCTTATGCGGTGGTGGGGTAACTCATCGCCTGTTCCCGCTGGCAACTTACCCAAAGTCTTTATTTCTTTTAGATACTCAAGAAAAAATTCTTAATTTTTCCTTATATGTTCCTGTAGCATCTCATAACTGCTGTTGTCAACATTCTTTTTATATGCTCTATTCAGTGCATGTGTTTTAATACATTTGTGCAGGCACTCATTATTGCTGCATACATAAGCACCCCGCCCATCGGCTTTCTTTGTATCATCCACAAAAATTTGTCCGTCCTGGGTCTTTGTGACCCTAACAAGTTCCGCCTTGGTTTTCATTTGTCTGCACACTATGCACATTCTTAATGGAACCTTTTTCATTTTATTTGCCCTCTGCGTCAATATTGTCCAACAGTCCTTCGTCACTTATATCCGACAACTCCGAGCTGTCGTCGCCTATGTCAAAGTTGGTGTCCTTGCTAAGGAACAAGTCTCCGTCAATCTCTTTGGCAGCACTGTGGCTCTTAACGTCAATCTTCCATCCTGTCAGCCTAACAGCTAGTCTTACGTTCTGACCGCTTTTGCCGATAGCCAGCGACAGTTTGTCGTCAGGCACCACTGCCCGGGCTGTCTTTTCACCTTCAAGCGAATATACTGTGTCAACCTTGGCGGGACTGAGAGCCCTTGCAATAAACTGTAGCGGATTTTCGCTCCACTCAACGATATCAATTTTTTCGCCGTTAAGCTCTGCCACAATGTTGTTTACTCTAAGCCCTTTGTTTCCTACACATGAGCCCACAGGGTCTATATTTGGGTTGGCACTGAAAACTGCCATTTTAGTACGATATCCGGCTTCTCTTACAATGTTCTTTATTTCAACCTCGCCGCTTAATATTTCAGGCACCTCCAGCTCAAACAGCTTTTTTACAAAACTTGCGTTGCTTCTTGTAACCTGTACATGACTTGCTTTTTCGGTGTCACGGATAGTCTTTACATAAACCTTTATATGCTGACCAACGCCATATTTTTCACCCGGAATTTGGTCTTTTTCCTGCAAAATACCTTCGGTTTGAGTGCCGGGGATTTCTACAAACACCTGGCCCATATCAACCCTGCGCACAATAGCGGTGAGTAGTTCATTCTGCTTTTCGGATATCTCCTCTAGTGCCGCTTTATGCTCAGCTTCTCTGAGGCGCTGCATTAAAACTTGTTTAGCTATCTGAGCTGCAATTCTTCCAAAGTCTTTGGGAGATTCTTCCTGTGTAATAGTATCTCCCACCTCATAGCTCTTTTTAAGAGCTTTTGCCTCTTCAAGGCTTATTTGCTTGTCGGAGTCTTCAACTTCCTCCGCCACTGTTTTATAACTATATACTTTTATAGTGCTTTTTTCCGGGTCAAGCCTCACACGCGCGCTTTTTGCCTCACCATAATTTTTTTTGTATGCCGAAGTCAGTGCTATCTCCAGCGATTCTATAAAGTATTCCTTATTTATCTTCTTTTCCTGCTCAAGGTCCTCTAATGCACTAAAAAAATCTTTGTTTATCATTTCTATCTCCTAAATTTTTTCTAGTTTAATTATTTACTTCTAAATAATAGTTTAAATTTCATGTTGCCCGCAGGGGCATTATTGTTAAAATTTAATATATGGCTGACTGCTCGCTATCTGCGACCTTTCAAACACCATTATTTTATTTTCTGTTTCAAGAGTAATCTCAATTCCTGTAACTTCCTTCAGTACTCCCACAAACTCCTTGCTGCCTTCTATCGGAGTATAAAGCTTGACTACAATCTCTCGCCCCAGCGACCGCTCATAGTCTCTTGTTGTCTTAAACTTTCGGTCAAGACCGGGTGAGGATACATTCAGCCTATAGGTCTCACCGTTTGTAGGATCTAGGTCATCCAAAACCCCGTCAATCGCCAGATGCACCTTTTCACAGTCCTCAATTCCGATTTCACGCTCGTTTGCAATCGTAACCGTCAAATTCATTCCGTCGTTTCTCTTTTTATACTCAACCTCCACCAGCTCATAGCCCAAATCCTCCACGATTGGCTTTATGTGTTCTGATACCTTTTCTGCCACTTTTGACATATCTTCCTCTCTTTTAAACAGCCTTTGTAAACAACGGGAGTGAAGGACAATGTCCTCCACTCCCAGTCGTTATTATAAGCATATTTATTATATCACATTGCTCACAAAATTACAAGCAAAATAATAATAAAAGGTATTCGCTCTTCCAAAAATTATTGCTGTAAAGTAAAGGTTAAAGTTATATACATACCCTGCTCGCCCTCAAGATTAACATTTTCAAATTGATAACAAATAGTAATTTGTTTAAGTGTTGCATTATATGAAGCACTAAATATTGTACGTTTCCACATTCCGGATGTAGCTGACCAATTGGTATCGTTTGCATTTTTTATTGTAAGAACATTATTTTCAAAAGTATATTTAAGTGTTGGTGTTGGAATTCCAAAATAAGCGGCAAGTCCTGAAAGTGTAATTGTTCCATCATCATTCAATTTCATCTTTACAGAATTGATTGTTGAGTTTATTGTCGGAGCATGCCAAGAATTTTCCCATGAACTTACAATATCACCATCATTGTTATATAACACTCTAACTGATAAATTATCCATTTGTGTTTGAGAAAAGTTTGTCTGATCACAGATATATTCCCCCGCAATTGAAGTTTGATTGTCGTCGCCATCCCAAAAACAGCCTGTAAACAAAAAAGCAACTCCTACAAACATCACCATAGCCATTGATGCAACTAAAGTTTTTTTCATAATAAACCCTCCCTAATTATAATATATATTATATTACATTCTCTATTCTTTTACAAGTAAATTTATCATTTTTCTTTTGACACTACCTCTCGTAATTTGACAATGAGATACTCATATAATATACTTTTGCTAAATTCTCTTTACACAAAAAGTTAAATCATTTATAATTTTAATATGAACTATTCAGTAGTGGATTTTATTAATAACAAAACAGGCAATACATTCAGCTTTTTAAAACTGCACTCGGCGGTATATAAGAAAAGCGATAACAAATGTATGGTCAATTTTATATATCCCGAATGGATAGATGACCTCACCGAAGAACAAAAAGAAATCATATCAAAGCTCACCCGCGAGTTTCTCAGCATAAACGCCGCGCTTGAAATAAGTATAAGAAAGAGCTATCTTGAACAGGAGCTGCTGCAAAATTTTGTAATGGATTATTTCAGCACAAACCATGCCAGCATCAGTGATTACATAAAGAGGGATACGCTGGGGGTAACAAAAGAAAAAGATACCGTCACATTTGAAATTGCCATCGATAGCTTTGTAAAGGATTATTTTTTGCGCGTAGGAATTGAGAGCGACTTGCTTCAAAAGCTTGGTCAGAATTATTGCGGAAAGTTCTTTTTAAAAATTAAGGAGCTTGAGATAGACCACGCCTTTTATGACAGTTACCTTGAAACACAACAGAAAAAAATTGAAGAGATAAGCATAGCCACCTCATGGATGACGGGCCGTAAAAAAAGATTTAATGTGGATGTTATTCAAAAAATTGTAGGTGACCCAATCACTACCCCGCCCGAACACATCAGTCTAAAAGAAGCTTTGGGCGTGATTGCAGCGGGCAAGATGAGCAATCTAAAAATGAGAACCTTCAAATCAAAGCGTACAACAAAAGACGAAAAAGGCAACTTAGTCCCTCTTGAAAAACAGCTGTTTAGTTTTACTCTTAAAGACGGAAACACCTTTATAAACTGCGTATACTTTGCCACCAAAGCCACAGTTCACAAAATGAACTTATTGCTTGACAAGGACTGTGAAGTGGTAATAAAAGGAAATATAGAAAAATACGGTGACAGAATGAGCCTTAAAGTAAGGGATTTGTCACTTTGCAAAATTCTGGATGAAATCGAAGAAGCACCAAAGTTTAAGAGTGAGGCCAGCGATTATTATTTTATAAAGCCCCGGAATTATGAGGATAAGCATCAGGTAGGTCTTTTTGAAAATAAGACCGTCAACAAAAATCTTTTGGACAAAACCTTTGTTGTGTTTGACCTTGAAACCACCGGCATGACGGCTGAAAGAGATGAAATTATCGAAATCGGCGCCGTAAAAATTGAAAACGGCGTTATTGTCAGCACCTTTGGAACATTGATAAAGCCCTCAAAGCACATTCCCGAAGATGCCACCGCCATCAACAACATAACTGACGAAATGGTTATTAACTCCCCCACCATCAATCAAGTGCTACCCGATTTTTATAAGTATACAAGGGGTGCAACTCTTGTGGCCCACAACGCTGAGTTTGACTGCAAATTTATAGCAGTTCAAGGCAAGCGTACGGGTTATAATTTCGATAATCCCATAGAAGATACTCTGGCACTGTCTCGACTGAAACTTTCTATTCACAACCATAAATTAAAAACCGTGTGTGACAAACTGAATATTCCACTTATCGGCGCTCACAGAGCTGTTGCAGATGCTGTGGCTACGGCTCATGTGTTCATGAAACTCTACTAAAAAGGCATAGTTATTTACTATGCCTTCTTTTATACTAAGAAATGTATGATATCAATTATGATAACAAATGCAAATAAAACTATCAGTCCGCCAAAATGAATATATGCTTCAACATTTCGGCTGACAACGGGTTTCCGGAATATCCCTTCAAGGGCTACAAACACCATTCGGGCACCATCCAAAGCCGGGAACGGCAAAAGATTGAATACCGCCAAGTTCGCCGAAATTAAAGGCAATAACAAGAAGAAGTTTGCAAAGTTCATCTGCGTAGCACTTGCAATGGTTGTGATGGTAGTTATAGGACCGCCCACCCCGCTAAGAGCAATGCCGCCGGTGATAAGCCCCCACAAAATCACCAAAACCTTCCACGCCCAGCCAAAGGCAAACACAAACGACTGCCCTATAGCCTCAAAAAATCCGTACTTATAAAAATCATGCTCAATTCCGCCCCACAGCAAGCCAAGGCTGTAATAATCCTCACTTGTAATGCTGTCATGGGTCAGCGTTGCTTTAATTTTAACGTCACCAATGAGCCAAATTCCGTTTTCATCGCTGGTATAATTTACGTCAGTATTTTTAGTGTTGGTCAAAACCAGCTTTCCGTCTGCACCCGCATAAATTCTATAAATATAATCTCTGCCGTTTATTGCATAAAACCTGCTGTTGCTTTCAGTCTCAACTCGGCTTTGAATGGGTTTATAGGCATTACTCACTACAAGCGTAAGCTCCTGCCCATCACGCTTTACCAAAACCTCATATGTCTCACCTTCGTCAAAACTCACCGCAAGATTTGAAAAATATTTGTCATACACAAAATTTGTGCGCTCTCCGTTAACAGCCAAAATAACATCGCCTTCCATAAACCAATCAGTTTCCTGAACAATACCGGCAGCAACTCTGAAGTCCGCATCTACCTTTGTTACCTGAACTCTGTCAGCATAACCGTAAGCCAACAAAAATATAAATGAAAAGAACACCGCCGAAATCAGATTGAAAAACGGCCCCATAAAAAGCACAACCAATCTTTTCCATGGTTTCTGCTTTATAAAAGAATCTGGATTTTCTTTCCCGTCCTTACCCTCTTCATCCTCAAAAGCACAATATCCGCCAAGGGGAAAAAGCCTTAGCGAAATCTTTTCACCCGCCTTGTTTACTTTACTCCACAGTACCTTTCCAAAGCCTACAGCAAACTCGTTTATCTTAAACTTCAGAAGTTTGCCTGCCGTATAGTGCCCTAGTTCGTGAATTGTTACCATAACCAAAAGCACAAGAATGGCCAGAAGTATATATAATGCGGACGATAAAAATGATGATATGCTTAATAATTGTGACAATTTTTACGGTTCCTTTTTTAAAATTTAAAACCAAATAGATTTGAATATTTATAGCATAAGCAATAAACAGATAAATACAAACGGCACACTAAAAATAAGTCCGTCAATTCTGTCCATCATGCCGCCGTGACCCGGAAGAAGATTTCCTGCTTCGTCAACGCCCGCTCTTCTCTTTAAAAACGATTCAAATGCATCCCCAGCCTGAGAAACTACCGAACCAAACAGCCCTATAAGCATAATCTTCCACCAAGCAATTATACTATAAACCTCCGGAAAGATTGCAGCAAAACTAAAGTATACAGTCAACGCTCCCACAATTCCGCCCAGCAAACTGAATACGCTGCCCGACCATGTTTTTTTGGGGCTGAGCTTCGGGTATATCTTGGGGCCCTTTATAAGACTTCCAAAAATGTAACCGGCACTGTCGCTGAACATAGTAATAAAAAACACCAGAATAATTCCAAACAACGCAATATAACCCGCGGAATATGTATCGGAAATTCTTCCAAACCCTAAATTATTAATATGATTTATCATGTATAAAAATACTAACAAAAAGTTTGGATACAAAAATGTAAACGCTGTGTTGTTAGTCTTAAAAATTACAAACTCTTTTTTGCTCATGCCCGTGCCCTGTCTAAAACCGTCCTGCTCAGTGGTTGTCCGGTCAACAAACAAATTAAACAAAAGAGTAATGACATATAACAAAGCCATAAGCCCAAGTCCAACAAGGAACACAGTCAGCGCTGTAAACGCCCATATCTGACTAAGCAATACAAGCAAAAACAACAGAACGGGATATATATAAGCTTCAACCGAATAGGTCGGTCTGCCCATGCCCTTCAAAAGTCTCAGCACCTCATGTGTGCCCAAAAGGCTAAGACCTACAATCATAAAGTCAAACGCTATGGCATGCACCACATGCATAACCAGAAACACCGCAAGCGTCACAATCAAAAGCGCACTTGTGATTACTCTTTTCATTAATTTACTTTCCATAACAATCCTTTTAGATACCGCCAAGGCGTCTCGTTCGTGCTTGATAAACACAGATAGCCTTGTCAAACTCTTTTTCACCAAAGTCCGGCCAGAAAATCTTGGGGAAATAAAGCTCGGAGTATGCACACTGATAGAGCATAAAATTGCTAAGCCTCAACTCTCCGCTTGTTCGCACAACCAAATCAGGGTCAGGCAAATTTTCGGTCTGAAGATACCTTCTAAATGTTGCTTCATCCACCTTTTTTACGCCGTCTGCAATAAGCTTATTTATCGCAGTTATTATTTCCACTCTGCTTCCATAATTCAGCGCAATATTCACTATAAGCCCAGTATTACCCTTTGTTTTTTCGGTTGCATTAATTACTTGCTTTTGAAGCCCCTCAGGCAGCGGACTTATGTCGCCTGACACTCTAAACTTAATGTTGGAGGTATAAAACTCATCGGCAAACCTGTCAATGTTGTCGGTCAAAATTTTAAATATTGCATCAACCTCGTCTTGAGGTCTCTTCCAATTTTCGGTTGAAAACGCATAAAACGATACAATTTTTACACCCATCCTGCTTGCGTGACGCACAATTTTTTCTATTTTTTCAAAACCCACTTTGTGTCCAAAAGTGCGGTCCATTCCACGCTTTTTGGCCCATCTGCCATTGCCATCCATAATAAAAGCAACATGCTCGGGCATGTTTTTTATGTCTATAACTTTTTTCTTTATTCTGCCAAAAATTCCCACGTTATCTCTCCTGATAAATAGTCTTAAACAGACAATACTTCCTTTTCTTTTTTGAGGCAAAGCTCATCAGCCTCAGAGTTATATTTGTCCATCAGCTTCTTAACATCCGCCTCAGCCTTAGTAATTTCGTCCTTTGACATTTCCTTGTCTTTTTCGGCTTTCTTAAAAAACTCCAAAACATCATGCCTGTCATTTCTTATGCCGATTTTTGCGTCCTCGCAAATCTTCTTTACTTCTTTGACAATTTCTTTTCGTCGCTCCTCAGTCAGCGCCGGAAAAGTCAGTCTTATAATCCTTCCGTCATCACTTGGATTAACGCCAAGGTCGCTTGACTGAATAGCCTTTGTAACTTCTTTAACCAAAGAAATATCCCAAGGCGATATGGTAATCATACGAGCCTCAGGCACAGTAATATTTGCCATCTGTCCGATAGGCGTTGGAGTTCCGTAATAATCCACAAAAATTTTATCCAGAATTTTAGGATTTGCCCGACCCGCTCTAATAATAGAATATTCCTGACTTAGTCTGTCTGTTCGTTTGTTTAATTTATCCTCAAAATCATCAAGCACTTTGCTATAGTTCTCTATCATATTATTTACCTCACATTTTAATTTAATATTCTATTATACAATAATTAAATAAATCCGCCAAACATTTTTATGGGGATTGTTTGTGTGTGTTTACAAAAATGACAGCACAAAACGCTGTCATTTTTTATACACACTAAACCGTTGCCCTAAAAAAGGTAACAGAAAACTGCAAAAAAATCTGAAAGAAACCGGAATTATTTACTTCCTTTGTTCCCTCTTTTCTTATCTTCCTCATCCATAAGCTTGTCGTATACAGCAAACACCTCGTCTATCAGGTCTATATCCGTAACCAAAGTCAAATACTCGCCGACTACATCGCTGGGGTCAGCAACCTGAAAAACCAGAGCCTCATCTTCGGCAAGGCCTTCCATGGGCGCAATAGGCTTCAAAATTGCATAAACCCTTTTGCCCTTTGGAATAACGGCAATCTGGTCAAACGCTATTTCCTCACCTTTTTCGTTAAACAATTTAATGGGGTCGCTGTTATTTTCGTCAAACAAAGCATCTATTGGGTTCATTTTTTCAGCCATAATTTTTCTCCTTTAATTTCGAGGTTATCTGTGAATGTCAAGATAATTTTGCAAAATGATTGATGCGGCCACTTTATCAATAACGGTTTTACGCTTGTCACGTCTCATATCCGCCTCTATCAAAAGCCGCTCAGCGCTAACTGAGCTGAGACGCTCGTCAAGATATGATACCTTGCAGTCCACCAGCTTTTTTAGGTCCTCACCAAACTGTCGTGTTATCTGTGCCCTTGGACCCTCAGTTCCGTCCATATTCTTAGGCAGCCCAACAACAATAGTGTCAACCTGATGCTGCTTAGTTAGATGTGCTATGTATTCAAGGTCCTTCTGCATTTCTACTCTATTATAAACCTCAAGTGCACTTGCAATTATACCCATAGGGTCACTGAGTGCAATACCTATCCTTACATCGCCCAAATCTAAACCTAGCTTTCGCAAAACTTTTACCTCGCTGTTTTTATTTTAACACATTTTTAAAGATTTTACAAATAAAATGGTGCAGGTTTTTAAACCCGCACCAACAAACTTAATTGTTTGATTTTTGCTGATTGCTTACTTTTTTGCTAATAGCCTTAACTTTTTCTTCTATGGCATCAGCACTTTTTTGAACCATTTCTCTGGCCGGTTTACACATAGTGGTTATCACCGCACCCAAAACAGCTCCTGTTAAAAGCGCAAACATCATACCATCATTCATCATATCTATATACCTCCCCAACATTAGTATGTCACCTCATGCCACTCTTTATGTTGGAAAATGTTGGAAGGCAACAGACAACAAAAGTGCCCTATCTACAGAAGAATTGCACTTTTGTTGAATTTATGATATAATGTAAAAATATGGAGGAAAAAATTATGCAGACAGAAAGCGAGGAGATCTCCTTAAATATTCTTCAATGCCAAAACGGAAATCTCTGTGCTGAAGCAAAATTCCAAATAAGCTCCCGATGTTATATATGTGAAAAAACCGATCAAGGATATAAGCCATGGTGCAACGACTCAAAGAAAACTTATAACCAATGGGTTGAATGGGGTTTCAATGTTATAAAGCTTGATGAACAAACAGCACTGAAGCTTTGCGGACATGATATAAGACCGCTTATTGATGAGGAAATAAACTTATTTGCCGCTGTTGCAAAATATGCACAGGAGAAAACAGAAATCTTTTATGAAGACACCATATCTTTTAAAGAAACATACGGTTCTAATGATGTGCCGCCAAGCAAAATTTTGGGTTGCTAAAAAAAGATTCCCCGCAAGCTGACCGTTGAGGTCACTACCAACTAATGCCACTATATTCAATAAAAAACGCTAAGCTATCAAAACATTTGGCTTGCGTTTTTTAATTTTTGAGTTAAAGCGAATAAACAATATAATGTGAGAAAAACCCCGCAAAATAGATGAGTAATGCAATTAAAATTAACCATAAAGTTTTGATGCCTGACAAAGCTTTCCGTCTTGAATACACCAAAATGCCAATAGTAAGAACAAGAGGAATAATAAAAGGAATTATTACGAATTTTAATATAGCCATAAAAATTTCGCCTACGCTGGGACCTGAAGGCACTCCATATAAACTCACACCATACTCTGCCTGAGGCACACCATAAAAAAGTCCCGCTCTTAGGTTAAAAAGCCAATTAAACATTCTTTTGTTCTCCCTTATACATCATATCATAGGTGCACATTTTTTGCAAACCCTTTTCAAAATCCCAAGTGTGATACGCTCCGCCCAAACAATATTTCCAATTTTCACATTCAGAGCAATGCTCACACTTCGTTCTGTCCTGCGTTCTGAACTGCTTATATTTATTGTTCCAAACATCCAAAAAATTATCGGTTCGTATGTTACCTTGTATGAGGTCCGGCCGTCTTGAAACATTTGGACAAACAAATAAATCGCCGTTATACAAAATGCTTGCAACATTTATACCAGTCCTACAATTAAAATAATACCCTCTCACCGTTTTTTCATAATCCAAACCTAAAAAGCCCGGACACGCATAAGTAATTTTCAGTTTACCTTTTCGGTTTTTGTTTTTAACAAAATCCAACAAATGCTTGATTTCCTGCCCGTCAAGCAGCAAGTCTTTGTTTTCTTTGCCTCGGCCAATCGGGTCCATTACTCCAACACGCCAAGAGGTCAAATCAAGGCTAGACATAATACCGTAAAGCTGCTCAAGCTGTGATATGTTTCCCTTATGAAAAATAGTTGTTACCTGCAAATGTCTTACAAATTGTGCTTTTTTCAAATTTTCTATATTTTTAAGTATTCGCTCATAAGAGCCTTTAACACCCCTAAAATCATCATGTATTGTGCCAATTCCGTCAATACTTATAGAAATAGTTTCCATATTCGCACTCTTAAGCTTGCTGATATTTTCTTCGCTGAGCAACATTCCGTTAGTAGCCATACCCCACCTGAAACCCAGCTTACTTGCATAAGCCATGACATCAGACAAATCCTCTCTCATTAAAGGCTCCCCGCCCGTCACATTTATTAAAATCTTTTTCGGGTTCATGTCTTTTGCTATCTGCGCAAAAGCATTTTTAATCTCATCGGTTGTCAATTCACCGTCATATTTTCTATTTTCAGCACTGCTACCGCAATGTTTGCATTTTGCGTTACAAGTCAAAGTACACTCCCAAAACAAATCCTGCAACTTGTGTTTTGCAAGCTGCTTTTTCTTGTATCCCGACAGCAAAGTTAATTCACCCAATTTCATTATCTCTTGTAACATACAATTATATTAACATAAAAAGCAATAATAAGCAAGCTCAAGGACGCCCCTGCAGCGGCAAAGCCGCCGCGGGCTGTTATTTGTGCATAAACCCATAAAAACCATCAAGGTATCATTTTTTTCGCTTGCGTTTTTTTGTTTGGTGTGATATAATAGCCACAGTTTCATTAAATCACGGGTTTATGCTCGTGATTTAAAATTCACACCTAAGACTAACAGCCCTTTGTTGCCGCACTGCGGTTTGGGCTTTAAACATGGGTCTTGGGGAGGACAAAACAAGGAGGAAAAAATATGTCAGTAATTTCGATGAAACAACTACTCGAAGCAGGTGTTCACTTCGGTCATCAAGCCCGCAAGTGGAACCCAAAAATGAAGAAGTATATCTTCACAGTCAGAAGTGATATTCACATTATCAATCTGGAGGACACTTCAAATCTCATTGACAAGGCTTATTACTTTATAAGGGACGTTGCTGCAAGCGGAAAATCAATTTTGTTTGTGGGAACAAAAAAGCAGGCTCAGGAAGCCGCCCAACAAGACGCAACACGCTGCGGAATGTATTATATCAACAGCCGATGGCTGGGCGGAACGCTTACCAACTTCAAAACTATCCGCTCACGCGTAGACAGACTATCTAAACTTAATCAAATGGAAAAGGTCGGCGAATTCGAACTCCTGCCCAAAAAAGAAGTAATAAAACTCAAGGGCGAGCGTGATTACCTCAACAAAAACCTGGGCGGAATAAAGGACATGACCGAGCTTCCGGGAGCACTGTTTATAATCGACCCTAAAAAGGAGCACATTGCAGTTAAAGAAGCGCGCAGACTGAAAATACCCGTTGTGGGCATTGTTGACACCAACTGCGACCCCGATGATGTAGACCTGGTAATTCCTGCCAACGACGACGCAATCAGGTCAATTAAGCTAATTGTCAGCGCTATGGCCGATGCCGTTATTGAAGCAAAAGAAGGCGTACAGTTGCGTAATGTTGAAAGCCACGATGACGAAGTAAAAATGGAAGAAGTGGTAGAAGGCAAAATTATAGACAAAAAAGAAAAAACTGAAAAGCAAGGAGAATAATTATGGTAAGCGCTAGTGATATCAAAGAACTGAGAGAAATAACAGGCGCCGGTATGCTGGATTGCAGAAACGCGCTTGAAAAAGCAAACGGTGACAAAGAAAAGGCAATCAAGGAACTGCGCGAAAAAGGTCTTGCCGCTGTAGCTAAAAAATCAGGCAGAATTGCTGCTGAAGGAAAGGTTGTGTCATACATCCACATGGGCGGAAAGATTGGTGTACTTGCAGAAATCAACTGTGAAACCGATTTTGCTGCCGGAAGTGATGCCTTTGGGCAGCTGGCTAAAGACATTACCATGCAGATTGCGGCAGCCAATCCCCTGTTTGTGAGCCCCGAAGAAGTTCCGGCCGAAAACATTCAAAAAGAAAAAGAAATTTTTAAAGTTCAGGCTGCCAACGAAAAGAAGCCTGCTGCTATAATCGAAAAAATGCTGGAAGGCAAAATCAAAAAATATTATCAGGACGTATGTCTGCTTGAACAAGCCTTTATTAGAGACCCGTCAAAAACAATCAAAGATATTTTGACTGAAGCCACTCTCAAGATTGGTGAAAAAATATCCGTGCGAAGATTTGTGCGTTACGAAATGGGCGAAGGACTTGCTAAGCGCGAAGACAACTTTGCCGAAGAAGTCGAAAAACAAATGGCAAAAACCGAAGATAAAAAGCCATCAACAGCTAAAACTCCGGCAAAAAAATAATTTAAAAACAAAAAAACCACTCAGTAAATTCTGAGTGGTTTTTCTAAGCTGAAATTATTATTTCTTGGCTTTGAGCATAGCTTCTTTTTCAAGCTTCTTTTTATAGTCCTTTATTGCCTCTTCAATAGCTTCTTTAGCCAAAATTGAACAATGGATTTTCTGAGACGGCACCTCGCCCACAACGTTCAAAACATCCTGATTGGTGACCTTACCGGCCTCTTCAACAGTTTTGCCTTTTATGAGGTCCATCGCAATATCAGCCGAAACAATGGCAGCTGCGCATCCAAAGGTTTTCATTTTGGCGTCGGTTACAATATTGTTTTCAATTTTAAGATATACTTTCATAATGTCACCGCAAACAGGGTTCCCAACCTTGCCGATGCCGCTAGCTCCCTTTATCTGGCCAACATTCTGAGGCGCCATAAATCTCTTCATCAATTTTTCGGTATACATAACTTTTCTCCTCCTTGCGGGGACGCCCCCGCGGGCTGTTAAATTTTAAAATCTGTTTTAAATTTATAAATAAACTCATAAGCTATGAATTTATTTGGGTGACTTGCGGTTAAGCGGCGACATCTCACGCAACTTTTTCACGTTTTTCTTAAGACTCTCAACCACATAGTCCACTTCCTCGCGAGTGGTAGACTTTCCGAATGAAAACCTTATTGACCCCTGAGCATATTCAGGCGGTGTGCCGATTGCAACAAGAACATGCGAGGGCTCAAGGCTGCCCGATGAGCATGCAGAGCCTGTTGACACAGCGATTCCGTCCATATCCAAAAGAAGCATCAAGCTTTCGCCTTCAATAAAGTGAAAGGATATATTAACAACACCCGGAAGTCTCTGAGCGGGGTGACCATTGATTGAAATGTCCTCTATCTGCTCGCTGACTTTCTTTACAAAATATTCACGCATAGCCTTGAGCTTTTGGCTGTTTACCGACAGATCGCGCACAGCGATTTCGATAGCCTTTCCAAGTCCTACCGCACCTGCCACATTGCTTGTGCCGCCGCGCTTACCCTTTTCCTGACTTCCGCCATAGATTATCGGTTCAATTTTTATGCCTTTTTTCACATACAGCACGCCTATGCCCTTTGGCCCATAAATCTTGTGAGCACTCAAGCTTAAAGCGTCCAGATTCATAGCTCCCACGTCAATGTTTACAGCGCCTATCGCCTGAACCGCATCAGTGTGGAAAACCACTCCCTTTTCGTGCGCAATTTTGGCAATGGTCTGAAGGTTCTGAACAGTTCCTATCTCGTTGTTGGCAGCCATTATGCTGACCAAAACAGTTTTATCGTTTATATAATGCAGCAAGTCAGGTATACTTACAAGACCATATTTATCTACATCAAGATAAGTAACCTTAAATCCAATTTTTTCAAGAGCCTTGCAGGCTTCAAGCACACTGTGGTGCTCAATTTTTGAGGTAATAATATGATTGCCCTTTGCGCTGTTAGCAATAGCCAGCCCTCTGATTGCCCAGTTGTTGGCTTCCGTTCCGCCGCTGGTAAAATATATCTCACCCCTGCTTGCCCCAATGGCTGCTGCAACCTTGTCGCGGGCAGCATCAAGAAGAGCCAGAGCCTCGCGTCCAAAACCGTGAAGACTGTTGGGGTTGCCGTATACTGTGTTAAAAACAGGCAACATCTCAGTGAGCACCTCATTTGAAACATAGGTTGTTGCCGAATTATCCAGATAAATTTTTCTCATAATTTTTTCTCCTTTATGGGAATTCTTCCCGTTGCCCGCGAAGAAACCTCCGTCGGTGATTTTTGGTTTTTATTACCGTTAATATACTCATCCATCATCTGCTGCAGTGTCAGGCGGCTAAGCACATCGTTTATGCTAAAATAGATGATTTCAAAAATATTTTTGTTGGGACAGTTCTTAGATTTACAGTCATTTGCTACGCATGAGCTTAAGAATAAATCTCCTTCAAGGCTTGTCAAAATCTCCCCTATCGAAATCTGCGGCGGCGGACGGCTTAGCACATATCCCCCGCTTGAGCCCATCTGTGAAGTAACTATACCGTCCTTTTTTAGGGTGTGCATAATCTTTTCTAAGTATGCCGGACTGACCCCTGCAAGAGCCGAAAGCCTGCTGACCGAAAGCGCAACTTTACCAAAGTTTTGCCCCAGCACAAACGATGCTCTCAATCCATATAACGCTTTTGCAGAAAACTTCATAACAACTCCTACCATTTTAGTCTGACTTGCTATATCCTAACACATTCCCGCGCGTTTGTCAATAATTTTAACAACCAACTCTATTTAATATTTATATAAATATTATAGCATACATTGTCATAAAGTCAAGACAAACCTTTTTTTCAAATGGACACAAAAAAAAACGGCAACTGCCGTTTTTTTTATTCTTCTCCGATATAGTTTTTCAGAGTCTCAATTATCTGGGCTTTTTGTTTTAGCCCCACAAGGCGCTCTATCTCGTCGCCATCCTTAAAGATTATCATGGTCGGAACACTCATAACTCCAAACTGCTTGGCAATTTCAAGTGACTCGTCAATGTCAAGCTTTGCAATACCAATATCCACTTCATTTTCATTTGCAATCTGCTCCAGAATTGGGCTCAGCATTTTACATGGTCCGCACCATGTTGCAAAAAAGTCAATCATCACAACCGATTTAGATTTTATCACCTTTTCAAAATTACTTTCATTTGCGTGTTCAATTTCAATCATATAACCACTCCTTAATTTTTAATGTTACATTTTTACTATACCATAAACTTCTTCAAAAATCAACCCCAAACGGACTATTTTTGTCATTTTTCGACATGTAATTAACACTATTTTATCAAATCGGCAACTTTGTCTGCTTCCACCTGCTGTTCCTGACCGCTAGTCATATCTTTCAATGTAATCTTTCCGCCGGCAAGCTCTTTTTCGCCTATTATAATATTATATTTCACACCCAGCTTATTAGCATACTTAAACTGTGCCTTAAAGCTTCGGTCACACAAGTCAACCTCACAGCTAATACCCTTTTCGCGAAGTTTAACTGCAATTTCAATATCAAGATTAGTATTAAGCTCGGTGGCCTTTGTTATGTATACCAAAGTCTTTTGGGGCTCACAAATTTCTATCTCCGACTTTTCAAGGGCAAACAGCAGTCTTTCAATACCGCAGCCAAATCCAAAAGCAGGGGTTTTAGGTCCGTCAAGGCTTTCAACCAGATTGTCATACCTTCCGCCTCCGACAAGTGTAATTGTTCCCACGCCTTTAATATCTGTCATAATTTCAAATACCGTTTTGGTATAGTAATCAAGACCTCTCACAAGGTCGCCGTCCACAATAAAATCAATTTTGGCGTCTTTTAAAAGCTTTTGCACCTGAGTAAAGTGTATCTTACATTCGTCACACAAAAAATCAGTAACTTTAGGTACGCACTTCAATATTTTTTTACAGTCCTCGTTTTTACAGTCCAAAATACGCAACGGATTTGTCTTAAATCTGCGATTGCAATCAGGACACATAACTTTTAGCTTACTTCCCAAAAAATTGGTGAGCACTTCGTTATATTTTTTCCGGCACTCTGGGCACCCGATTGAATTAAGATGCAGCTTAAAGTCCCTAAACTTTAAAGCCTTCAAAAAATCTATAGCTACGCTTATGCCTTCAAAATCAGCTTTGGGTGAACTCGCTCCAAAATACTCCACTCCAAATTGGTGAAATTCTCTGAGCCTGCCTGCTTGAGGATTTTCATACCGAAATGACGGCATTATATAATACAGTTTTGTGGGCTGCGGGTCGTTGAACATTCCGCTTTCAACAAATTCACGCACAACTCCTGCCGTGCCCTCGGGCTTAAGCGTAATACTCCTGCCGCCCTTATCCAAAAAGGTATACATTTCTTTGTTTACTATGTCAGTACTGTCACCCACTCCGCGCAAAAACAATTCAGTATATTCAAATGTGGGCGTACGTATTTCAGAGGCGCAATACAGCGTCATGAGCTTTCGTATGTTATCCGCAATAAACTGCCACCTGAAACTATCCTGCGGCAGCATCGATTTTGTCCCTTTGGGTTTTTCTATCATGTTCTTCCTCCTTTCAAAAGACGTAAAAGCTATCGTAAAACGCTTAAAACTCATATAATACCCATACCGTTCAATAAACCGCCTTCCTTCTCTTCTTTAAAGGGTAAGTTGTTAAGTGAGTATAAATTAATGCTCACAAATCATAATAAAAGTTCTTACCTGCTGCGACTGGAGTTTTGAAATTGTGAGTGCACAAAAATTTTATATCTTCTTCCACTCCCTGTTGCTGTAAAATTTCTGAAACGAATAATTTCAAAACTCCAAAGTAAGCAGCATTTAAACCATAATAATTATTCAATTAACAACTTACTTTCCCTTAAATCCCACAACCATCTTCGGGTCTCTCTTACGGCTTGCATTTTCAAGCACTTTGTGCACATATTCCTTGTCTATAACAACATCCAGCATAGGATGCCCGCCGTCGGCATTAAAGCTAATATCCTCAAGCAGTTGCTCCATAACAGTGTGAAGCCGCCTTGCCCCAAGATTTTCGGTGTCGTTGTTTTCTTTTTCGGCAAACTCAGCAATGGTGGAGATCGCCTCTTTCTTAAACACCAGATTGATATTGTCCACCTTAAACAGTTCGCTATATTGAATTGTTATAGCGTTTTTAGGCTCAGTCAAAATACGTTCAAAATCTTTAGCCTTAAGACTGTCAAGCTCCACCAGAATTGGGAACCTGCCCTGAAGCTCAGGTATAAGATCCTCAACCTTGCTTATATGAAAGGCACCTGCTGCAATAAACAAGATATAATCCGTGCGTATCATTCCATATTTTGTGTTTACTGTGCTGCCTTCAACAATAGGAAGAATATCCCGCTGCACACCTTCACGGCTCACTTCGGGCCCGTTACCCCTGCCACCCTTTGAAGCGATTTTATCAATTTCATCAATAAATATAATACCTTCCTGCTCAGCTCTTTTTATGGCTTCACTGTTTACGCCGTCTAGGTCAATAAGCTTGTCGCTTTCTTCAATAGTCAAAATTTCTCTTGCCTGCTTAACGGCCATCTTGCGGCGCTTTTTTCTAACAGGTATAATTCCCTCAAAAATATTGCCTATGTTTATTCCGCCGCCCATGCCAGGAACAACCTCAATATCCTTGGGGGTGTCCTTTACGTCTAACTCAATAACCTCATTGTCATACTCTCCAAGCTCGAGCTTCGACTTTACCGTTTCGCTCAGCAGTGCTTCTTCACTGGTGGCGGCCACGGTTGACGCCTGTGCCTTTTTGAGAGGATATATAATATCAAACAGCCGTTTTTCAACCAGCGGCTTTACCTTAGCAGCAACCTCCTCAATCTTTTCATGCTTAACAAGATGAATTGAAACCTCTACAAGGTCTCTAATCATACTTTCAACATCTCTGCCCACATAACCCACTTCAGTAAACTTTGTGGCCTCAACCTTAATAAACGGAGCTCTGACCAGCTTAGCAAGACGCCTTGCTATTTCGGTCTTTCCCACACCTGTGGGGCCCTTTAAAATAATATTCTTGGGCGTAATTTCATCCCTCATAGTCTTGTCAAGCTTGCTTCGTCTATAACGGTTCCTAAGAGCTATCGCCACCGCCTTTTTAGCCACTGCCTGGCCTATAATATACTTATCAAGCTCTTTTACTACTTCTTTAGGTGCTAAATCCATATCTTACTCCTTTTGCGGGCAAACCCCGCCAGCTACGGCAATATAGCCGCACTTACACACCGATATCGGTGTAGCGGGATGTCCCGCATATATTCTTTACTTTTGTTCGGGAGGGTCACTTCGGGTATACTTACAGTCTTTGTTTGAACACTTTATTTTTGTTTCTTCTTTCATAGGTTTTTTAGTGAGAAAGCTCTTGCACTCAGGGCACTTTTCTTCTATCGGAATATCCCAACTTGCAAACTTACAGTCAGGATATCCTTCACAGCCATAAAACAGTGTGCCGCGCTTGCTCTTTCTGGCATATATATTTTTTCCGCAGTCAGGGCACTTAGCTACAGGGATTTTGGGTCCAACATCGGTCAGGCTCTTAACATTCTTACAGTTTGGAAAGTTGGGGCAAGCCAAAAACTTTCCGTATTTGCCCATACGAACCACCAACATAGCTCCGCACTTTTCACAAGGTATGCTGCTTACTTCAACCGGCACTTTTATGCCGTCTCCGCCCAATGCTTTTGCCACCTCTTTTTCAAAGCCTTCATAAAAACTTGCCACCAAATCCTGCCACCGAATAGCCCCCTCTTCAACCTCATCAAGCTGCGTTTCCATCTGAGCGGTAAAAGTTACGTCCATAATGTCGTCAAAATACTTCTCCAAAAACTCAACCACGGTTGTGCCAAGCTCGGTGGGAAGCAGATATTTTCCGTCTTTTTCGGTGTATCTTCGTTTTGAAAGTACCAAAATCGTGGGCGCATATGTCGCAGGTCTACCAATACCCTTCTCTTCCATAGTTTTAACCAAACTCGCTTCGGTATATCTTGGCGGCGGCTTGGTAAACTTCTGTTCCTTTAATATGTCATGCAGCGTCAGCTTATCGCCTACCACAAGGTTTGGCAGCTGAATCTGCTCGCTGTCTTGGTCATCTTTGTTGTCCTCATACACTTTATAAACAGCGGTATACCCCAAAAATAACGGAGTTTTACCTGTAACCTTAAAGCCGTAAATACCTGCGTTTATTAGAACCGACAGAGCATCAAAAGTAGCTTCGCTCATTTGGCTGGCCAGAAATCTGTCGTATATTAATTTATAAAGCTTGAAGTTATCCGGACTGAGCGAATTTTTGGCAATTTCGGGTGTAATAAACAAATTTATCGGTCTTATCGCCTCGTGGGCGTCCTGAGCATTCTTTTTTGTTTTAAAAACATTAAAAGACGCTGGCACATAATCTTTTCCAAATTTATTTATTATAAACTCCTTCGCTATCGCCTGTGCTTCGGGCGAAACTCTGGTAGAATCTGTCCTTATATATGTTATGAGAGCCGTCTTGCCTTCGCCCTTAATCTCAACGCCTTCATAAAGCTGCTGCGCGGCCATAGTAGTGCGTCTCAGCGGCATACCCAGCTTATTGAGGGCATCCTGCTGAAGCGTACTTGTAACAAAAGGCGCCGGAGCATTTGAACGGGCGATAGATTTTTTGACTTCGGCGACAATAAAATCTTGCTTTTTTGCATAATCCACAACCTCCAGCGTTTCTTTTTCGCTGTGGCTTTGATATTTTTTGCTCTCTTTAAGTGCAAGGGCTGCCTTAAACTGTGGGCTGCTAAGCTTGCTGAGCAATGCGTTTATGTTCCAATATTCTTCGGGCTTAAAGTTTTTTATCTCGCGTTCGCGGTCAACCACAATTTTGAGTGCCACCGACTGCACCCTTCCGGCGCTAAGGTTTTTTTGTATCTTTTTGTTGAGCACAGGTGAAGCCTTATATCCCACAATACGGTCAAGTACGCGCCTTCCCTGCTGTGCATGCACCAAATCCATGTTTATCGCACGCGGGCTCAAAAGTGCCTTGTTAACAGCATTTTTTGATATTTCATTAAATTCAATACGACAGGGTTCACTTTCATTTATACCCAAAATATGCCCCACATGCCAAGCAATTGCCTCGCCCTCTCTGTCAGGGTCGGTTGCGATATATACTTTACTTGCTCTGTCTTTCTTGGCCTTTAACTGCTCAACAATATCGGTCTTGTCAGGCATAAGCGTATACTTGGGCTCAAAGTTATTATTAATATCAATACCAAAGCCCTTTTCGGGCAAATCTCTGATATGCCCTTTTGTGGCCACAACCTCAAAACCCTCGCCCAGATATTTTTTTAATGTATCCCTTTTACCCGGTCCTTCTATGACAACTAAGTTCATTAATTTCTCCTTTTATGTTCAACCACAATTTCATGTACGATACTTAGGTTATGGGTAGCAAAGATATTTAGTTTTTTAGCGAAAAACTAAATATCTCTGCCACTTACACAATTAAATAGTATATAAATTTCCTGCTAGTTTTTTTATTAAACCACGAATTGACATTGTTGTCAACAAAGTATTCAAACTTTTCGCGTCAAATTTACAAATATCTATCATTTCCTGAAAACTCTTTTCGCCCGATTTCAACATATGTATTATAGTATTTTCGTCCCCGCTTAGTGTTGAAACCGTCGGAATATTTATCTTAAGCTGCATATTATATACATTCAGAATATCAGTTATGTCTACAACAGGAATTGCATGAGAACACGCAATTGCTCTGTTTGTGCCCATACTCGCCGAACTTGTAATGTTTCCGGGAACTGCAAACACATCAATATTATTTTCTATAGCATAGTTTTTAGTATACAACGCCCCGGACTTTGCGCCCGCCTCAGTAATTAACACTCCCTCACTGAGGCCGGCAATAATACGGTTGCGCACCGGAAAGTGAAAGTTCCTCAAAGCTAGCCCCGGCTGAAACTCCCAAATAAGAAGTCCATTCATTTCTATGTCTAGGGCAAGGTCGTGATTGCTTGCCGGATAGATATTGTCATAGGCCCCTGCAAACACTGCAATGGTTTTACCTTTTCGCTCTAAAGTTGTTTGATGCGCAATTGAGTCTACACCCGGGGCCAGCCCGCTGACAATAGTGAAACCCGCATCACACAAATCTTTGCTAAACTTTTCGGTTACAATTTTCCCGTAGTTAGTGATATACCTTGTGCCCACAACAGCAAAACATCTGCTCTTTAAAAGTCTTGTGTCACCCTTGCAATAAAGCACAAGCGGAGGGTCACCAATCTGTTTAAGTCTTTCAGGATAGTCAGTGCCTGTCATAGTCACAACTTTTATGTCTTTTTGGTCTATATCATCAAGCACACTTCTAAGTGTGTTTTGTTTTATTGAGCTTAGCATTATATTAAAAAGAGACGCAGACAAAACAGGAACAAGCTCATCTTTCATCGTCTCAAAGTTTTTCCGCAAGTCCTTAGGCTCCTCCACCATCAAGAGCAGCGCCTGTTTCTTTTTGTAGCTCAGCTGCATAAAACTATCCAGCCACACCAAACACAAATCATTTTCGTTAAGCATAGTTCTCCTTACCAATATTTATTGTCAAGTGAGCGATAACTTATAGCTTCCAAAAGATGCTCACTATTTATCTTTTCGCTACCTTCAAGGTCAGCTATGGTTCGCGCCACCTTCAAAATGCGGTTGTGCGCTCTGGCGCTTAGCTTGAGACTTACAAAAGCTGTCTCTAAAAGTTTTGTAGTCTCAACATCAAGTGTACAATATTTTTTGCACATAGCGCTTGTCATTTTGCTGTTGCTGAAAGTCTTTTTGTCGTCAAATCTCAAAAGCTGAATTTTTCGGGCGCTGTCTACTCTACTTTTTATACTCTCAGAGCTTTCTTCATTTATGTCCCCCGAAATCTCCTGAAAGCTCACTGCGTCCACTTCAACATGCAGGTCAATTCTGTCCATAAGCGGCCCGCTGAGCTTATTAAGATATTTGTGTATCTGCGCAGGTGAGCATTTACATTCCTTAAGCTTGCTTCCATAATTCCCGCACGGGCAGGGGTTCATGCTGGCAATCAGCATAAAGCTGGCGGGATACTCTATACTGCGAAGGTTTCGCGCCACCACTACCGTGCCGTCCTCAAGCGGCTGACGCAGTGTTTCTATCGAGTGTCTGTTATATTCAGGAATTTCATCCAAAAACAACACGCCATTGTGAGCAAGACTTATCTCACCGGGCTTAGCTTTGCCTCCGCCGCCGGTAAGAGCCACAGTTGTCGCTGTGTGATGCGGTGCTCTGAAAGGCCGCTCCAAGACTATGCCCGTTTTTTCGTCAAGGCAGCCCGCAATACTGTGGATTTTAGTAACTTCCAAAGCCTCTTCAAATGTCATGTCAGGCAGAATTGTAGGTAGGCACTTCGCGAGCATAGTTTTCCCGCTGCCGGGAGGGCCCAGCATCAAAACGTTGTGTCCGCCGGCGGCGGCTATCTCTAAAGCACGTTTGGCGCTGCTCTGGCCCTTGACCCAAGAAAAATCGCTTTCTGAAACAAACTGCCGCTTAGCCTGCTCATAACTTGAGGTCGTCACCTTTTCAAAGTGCTGCTCACCATTTAAAAAGTCTACAACATCGCCCAATTTTTCAAGGGCATAAATTTCCATATTAGGAGTAAAGCTTGCCTCCTTGGCGTTTTCTTTAGGAATTATTATTTTTTTTATACCTGACTTTCTGGCCGATATCAAAATAGGCAAAACCCCGTTTGCCTTGCGGATAGAGCCATCAAGTGAAAGCTCCCCTATAAAAACAATATCCTTTATGTTTTCTGTTTCAATCTGACCGGTAGCGCTAAGAAGACCTATAGCAATGGCAAGGTCCAAAAGAGAACCCTCTTTTTTGGTGTCTGCAGGAGCAAGATTTATGGTTATTTTATCAACCGAAAACTGATACCCGCTGTTTTTGATTGCCGACCTCACGCGTTGCTTGCTTTCTTTGATGGCAGTGTCAGCAAGACCCACCACATCATATGACGGGAGCCCCTTATTGATATCAACTTCAACCTTAACTCTATAACCCTTAAGCCCGTCAAGCGCAAAACTGTTTATTATAGACAACATACCTTTCTCCTACGTAATCTCATACTGTTACTTTTTAAGTATACTAAAAATTTGGAGTTTTTCAAAATAAATTTGATACCAAACCCCAAGCATATAAAAATAAAGGTATTGAACTATTTTATCACCTGTGTTAAAATAAAAATAAAGCCAGCGTAATTAAAGGATAATTTGGCTTTACTTCTTTGCAATAACGGAGGTGAGATATGGATAAATTCGGTAATATAATAAGTGCTTATTCATGTACAGGCAAAACCACTCTGGGCAGGGATAAAAAATACGCTGATAATGTTATCAAAGACCTTGGGGTCTCTAACTACAGATATTTGCTGACCGATGAGCAAAGAGCAATTCCTGCTGAAGCATTAAAAGGAACTGATGTTAGAACCCAGAATCCACAATTCCCACAAAATTATATAGATGCAGTCATAGAGGCTGCAAAAAAATATAAACTTGTGCTGCTTGCTCCAAGTCCTGTATATCTCCCCCCTCTGACAGAGCTTGGTTACGAACCTATACTAGTGTTTCCTGCCATTGAATGCAAATATGAATATATTGAGAGGGCCGAACAGCGAGGTAATAATGAGACCTTCATACAACAGTTAACCGAAAAATGGGAAGAACGAATAAATGAAAGGCTTTCTATGCCATATAAAAAAATAATTTTGAGCAAGGACGAATATCTTGAAGACGGCCTGCTACGCGAAGGGTATCTGACCGAACAAGACCTTGAAATTTTTACAGAAGCTAAAGAAAAATGATAGGAACAACCTATCATTTTTGTTATTATTTTGCTTCTTTGATGTCTTTAGTGTTTTTGCCTTCTCTTTTTTCTTGAATTTTGGCAGCGTTTCCTGTGCGCTCTCTCAAATAGAACAACTTAGCACGTCTGACTTTACCTTTTTTGAGCACCTCAACACGGTCAACCTTTGGGCTGTGCAGCGGAAAAGTTCTCTCAACTCCCACACCGTATGAAAGCCGTCTCACAGTAAAAGATTCTCTTACACTTCCGTGACGTCTGGCGATTACAACGCCTTCATAGCCCTGCAGTCTTTCTTTGTTGCCTTCGATAATCTTAACATACACTTTAACGGTGTCGCCCACATCAAACTGCGGAACGTTCTCCTTAAGATTTTCTTTCTCAATAATGTCTATCAGGTTCATGACTTATACCTCCTTAATAAAAGAATATACCTAAGTGTTCATACCCTGAGCAGTTAAAGAGCTCTGTTGATGCAAGCAAATATGCCTCATATAACATTTTGGATAGCGGACCACCCGAAGTCTAGAGAGAATTATAACATAACAAAACACTTTTGACAAGCACTTTTATGGCTTTTAAAACAATTTAATTTTTGCGGCCTCAATCAAGTATACTGCAAAAGATATAAAACCATGACAAAATAAAAAAGCCACAGCTGCAATGTGACCCTTTTTATTATACATTTATTCTTTTTTGTTATCTTTTATGTTCATCATATAGTTTATAATAACTCTTCTTCGCTCTTCCGGTGTTTCTATCTCTAAGAGTTCATCGGCTGTTACGTCAAAAATAACGCATAATTTTCTTAGGTCGCTTGAATTCGGCTCTGAAAGTCCCTGTTCCCAGCTTGCGTACCCCGTTCGGCTCATATTCAACAATGTCGCCATTTGCGTTTGCGACAAACCTCTTATTATTCTCAGTTCCTTTATTTGGTCTTTTAACATGTAAAAATTTTAACATACGCTACTAATTTTTAGTTGACATGACTAAATTTTAGTCCTATAATATATTCTTACATTAAAGAAGTCTTTTATGCAAACAAAGGGAGCTTTTATATGAAAAACTGTGATATTTTCTTTTCAAAAGATAAAGAACCATCAAAAATTGTATTATATAAAAAGCTTGGAGTTTTAGAAGAATCAATAAAAAACAGGCTGCCAAAGGAATTACAATCCGATTTTGACAACCTTATTAAGCTTTATGAACAAATTATAGATGACGAACGAGTTTTATAAAAAGTAATCAGCCACAACTAAAATACTGCAGGTTTTATTTAATTATGACCTTAACAAATTTGTTTTTGCCTTTTTGGATTACATATTCGCCTTTACTCAATCTTAGAGCCTTATCCTTAACAACCTCACCATTCACCTTTATTCCACCGCCTTCAATCATTCGGCGCGCGTTGGAAGTGGAATCTTCAAGTCCCCCTTCTACCAAGGCATTAATTAAATAAATTACACTTTCATCGGTAGCTTGACCTTCTGTGTTTTTACCCACAAAAGAAACAAACGGGTGTCCTCCACTACTATCAAGCACCACTTCTTTTATATCATCAGGTATATTATTGCTGGCTACAGTAATATACCTTTCTTTAGCTTGGGTTGCATCCTTTTTGCTGTGATACATCTCAACTATTGTTTTAGCATATTCAAAATGCGCCTCTCTCATGTTTTTACAAAGCTCCCGAGCCTCTTCAAGCAGGATATCAGTGGTCAGTCTGAAGTAGTCAAGCAGAACACTGTCGGGTACCTTCATACATTTTTCAAACATAACAGCCGGCGGCTCGTCAATGCCGATATAGTTATCCAAAGACTTACTCATTTTTTCTTTTCCGTCAAGCCCCACCAGAAGCGGAAAAGTAATAACCTCCTGCGGAATTTGTCCATAGTCCTTTTGAAGGTCTCTGCCCACAAGCAGATTAAAAGTCTGGTCGGTGCCTCCAACCTCAATATCAGCCTTAATCTGAACCGAATCAAAACCCTGCATAAGCGGATACATAAGCTCATGAACACCAATGGGCGCGTTGGAATTAAATCTTTTGCTAAAGTCATCACGTTCTAAAATTCGTGCCACCGTATATTTGGCGCAAAGCTCTAAAATATCCTTAAAACCCATTCTTTCAAGCCACTTTGAATTATATACAATCTCCGTTTTCTTGGGGTCCAAAATTTTTGTAACTTGCTTAAAATACGTAGCTCCGCTGGCTCGGGTCTGCTCTAACGTAAGAGCGGGCCTTGTTTTGCTTCGCCCGCTAGGGTCCCCCACCATTGCAGTAAAGTCACCCACAATAAACACAACTTTGTGTCCGGCATCCTGAAACTTTTTGATTTGACGCAACACCACAGCGTGACCCAAATGAAGATCAGGCCGGCTCGGGTCAGCCCCCAACTTGATTACAAGCTGTTTGCCGCTATTTAGTCTTTCTTCCAGCGACTTTTCTTCGGTTATCTGCACCGCAACTCTTTTAATTCCGCTTAGTAATTTATTCATTTTTTTCTCTCCTTTAAAAAACAAAATCCTATGAAAAACTCCATAGGACGAAAATTTCGTGGTACCACCTAATTTCACAAAAGTTACCTTTTGCCTCTTTTGCCAACTGCCTTAGGCTTGTTTGCTGACAGCATCGTAATTCACAAAACATTCCCCGAAAGTTTCTCACCAGCCAACTTTTCTCTAAATTCCAAAATGTCCGCTACTATTATGCTTCTTAGCGCAAATATTGATTATATACTTATTATATCAAAAACAAATCTTTTTGTCAAATATTTAATATGCGTTTTAAAAACACCCTTCAAGATGCTCAATTGTATGTTTATCTGCACTTCCCACAATTTCAATGCAGTCAAATCGGCAACCAACATCAAGCATACGTTTAGATTTTAAAAAAGCCTCGGCAACCTGTCTTATTTTACGTTGCTTAAAAGTATTGACTGCTTCTCTGGGAGTTCCCCTGCCAAGGCTTGCTCTCATCTTAACTTCCACAAAAACAATGGTGTCTTTCTGTTGTGCTATTATGTCAATTTCTCCGATTTTATTTGTGTAGTTTACAGTAATTATTTTATACCCTTTGTCCTTCAGAATTTTTTCGGCAATTGCCTCACCGATATTACCGGTTTGTTTATTAAAGCTTCTGCTGCCGGAAAATTTTTCAAGCGCTTGATCAAACTGCTGATGCTTGTTATATTCGTTTATATCTTCTCTGCTATACATTTTGAGCCTCCACAAACTTTTTAATAAAAGTCTTTCGGTGAATTTCGCACGGGCCGTGCCTTTTAAGGCTTTCTATATGCTGCTTTGTGCCGTAGCCCTTATGCTTTTCAAATCCGTAGTTGGGATATTTTTTCGCGTGCTCCGTCATAAGCCTGTCCCGATAAACCTTTGCAAGAATACTTGCTGCCGCAATAGTATAACTTAGGCTGTCGCCGTGCACTATATTCTGCTGCGGAATTTGAATATCAATATGCACAAAATCGGTAAGCACGATGTCAAGCTTGGTTTTCAGCCCCAAAACAGCTTCCTTCATGCCAAGCTTAGTGGCATTAAGAATGTTTATCTCATCAATTTTGGTATGCGCAATTTCTGTTATATTATAATCCATAGCAATAGCTAAAATTTTTTCAAACAATTCCTCACGCTTTTTGGAGCTAAGCTTTTTGCTGTCATCAACTCCTTCTATTATATTATCCATCGGCATAATCACAGCAGCACAAACAACGGGTCCGCAAAGCGGACCTCTGCCAGCCTCGTCAACGCCCGCAATGATTTTTCCTTTGTATTTATTTTCGTATTCAAACATATCTTTTGTCATAAATAAATCCAATCTGCCTTTTTCCTCTTCTCAGTACACAAGCGGAAGCTGTAAAATTTTGAACGAACAAAAAAATCATTACGGGAACTTCTCAGAATGCTGTATTTTTTCAAGTGAACAATTTTATAACTTCTGCTTGTGTCAATCATAAATTATCCAAAATAATTTTGCCGAATTTGCCATGCCTGAAGTCATCTATAATAACTCTGGCGGCACGCTCATAATCAAAATCTCCGTCACGAAGAATTGCTTTTCGTGCCCTGCAAATACTATCAAAAATTTCAAGTGTTTCATCGGTATTTTCTATATTAATTTTATATCTTTCACCAATCTCCGTATTGAATTTACCCTTTATTTGCCCCAAAAACGAAAAGGCAAGCTCCGCAACATCTAAAACGTCGTCTTTTATACTACCGATATAGGCGAGATTAAGTGCAGTATTATGGTCCTCAAAACTAGGCCATAATGTGCCGGGAGTGTCCAGAATTTCGATTCCGTCAACCATCACCCACTGTTTGCCGCGGGTGACTCCGGGCTTATTTCCTGTCATAGTTTTACCCTTGCCGCAAAGGTTATTTATAAGCGTACTTTTTCCGCTGTTGGGCACACCCACCACCATGGCTCGGATAATTTTTGTTATCCCTTTTTGAGCTTTAGCCTCAATTTTTGGAGCAAGCAGTTTTTTTATTATTGATATAATAATCTTAGCACTGCTTGAGGATGTACTGTTAAGCATTACTGCCTCACTATTTGGTGACTTAAAATATTTGACCCATTTGCTTAGCTCGGCCTTTGGTGCCATATCAGCTTTATTTAAAACATAAATTATGGGCTTGTTTCCGGCAAGCTTAGTAAGCTCGGGATTAACGCAGCTTTTGGGAGCACGGCTGTCTAAAACATAGATAACTGTATCCACAACCTTTATTTCTTTTTCCATCATACGCAGGGCCTTTGTCATGTGCCCGGGAAACCAATTTATCTTCATTTTTCGCCACCTTTACAATCATTCATACGCCGAAATTATACACTATTTTAGGCAAAAACGCCACTAAAAATTTGGTTTGTGCGGAATAAATCTTATGAATCAAAGAAAAAGCCGAAACCGCAAAAACCATGCCACTAATTATGCCACTTGAAAATATCTTAAATTTTCAAACACAATAAAAATTAAAAAATAGGTGTAATATCATGTCCAAATTATTTTTTGCAAACAGCCTCAAACATTGGGGCTTTTTGCGTTGTTATTGTTTTACAATCTTTTTATCTTTTAATTTCAACATGAAAGCCGCCGCAACCTGCACAGCAACCAAAACGATTATCGTAGCCAAGACAGCCCAAAAGCCGCTATATAACTCATAAGATTTTATTGGCGAATAAGCAATAGATTCTAATATTTTGATGCTTTCTGTAAGGATTAAGTAAAACGCAAAAAATGAAAATGCAAGCGTCGTCATGCGTGAAATGTGATGGTTAAGATATTTATACTTGTCGCCCTTTATCGCCCCAACAATATGCAACACAAAAGAAGCAATCGCCCAAACAAGATAGAAAGCAAATATATAAATTGTGTATGGCTCTGCTTGATAGTATGAGCGAGCCGAATATTCCGTTATAACAATTTGATTAAGAATTTCATCCCAATGAGATTGCCATATAACTCCATAATAATTCAGTGAAAACAAAACAAAGACCGCCACAAACAACACGAACCCCGCAATACTCAACACAAACCACGCAATATGCTTTTTGTCTTTTATCATGCCGCCTCCTTGTATATTGGCGACATTTTATAAATAAAATGTGCCGCCCCCGAGGGAACGGCACAAGTGCTAACACCATGTTCCCAAGGTAAGTTGCGACACAAACCTCACTCTCACGAGTTTGGAACTATGGCAGAAAGCCAAAAGTTATTCCTCGTGAGAGAAATTAAAATGAGATTTGTGTCGCATTTATATTATGCCATAAAAATGGCGAAAACGCAAACAATACTTATATATGTTTATACTATCTTTTCACTTCTGCTTTTTGTTTAATACATTATACGAAATTACAAAATTAACAACAGCCAAACTTTAATATAGTTATACTATCTTTTGTTTGCAAATAATCAAAAACAGAAGTTTTGAAAGCCCACACATTAAAATAATTATACTATTTTTGTAAACTTAACTTTTTAGCGAAAAACAACACACTGACATATTTTTAGGAAAAAGACTATAATAGGACATAGGACAAATCTTGTTGTCTACGATGCGGAATGAACCATGAGAATTAAGAACCAAGGAGGGTTCTGAATCATGGATAACAAGACAATCAAAGAAAAGGCGAAAGAGTTGCGGCGAGCATATAAACGCCAATACTACGCCAAGAACTGCAAGCGTGTGCGAGATTATCAAGCGGCATGGTGGGAACGCAAAGCCGCCACCGAGCTTGAAAAGGTATCACCAAGGGGAAGTGGCGAAACTCATGGGGGTGAAGCCCGTGAGTGAACAAACACTATTTTTAGGGTTTTCGCAAGCCGCCGCCATTGAATTAAAACTGACGACAAGCCACCTTGTTATTTTGCGTTGGATAACTGACAATATTGTCTCTAATAGGTTTGATATACGACTTGTAAACGGATACCGCTGTTTTATTTATGGTGGCGGCTTGTATGCCGAGATTTTACACGACTTGCCAATTTTGAATATCAAACCGACTACGCTATCAAAAATTATCTTCGCACGCCTTGCCGATGCAGGTGTTTTGATTCGTGAGATAGAACACTATGGCAACGGAACAAACACAGGGTTTAGGTTTGGTGAAAATTATCACAAATTGTTTTTAATACCTTGCGTCGCCCCACAGAATGCCCCACAACGCAAGCAAGAGCAGAATGCAGGACAAAACACGAACCAAAATGCTTGCGAGCAAATAAGCCCCGAAATTAACATGAGTGGTCAAAATTTTGACTATGGCAAAGCGGCGACTATCCAAAAAATTGGGGGTTGCTGATTATGAACAATAATGAAATACAAACGCAGTTTACTAAAATTAAAAGTCTTCTTGCCGAGATAGAAAATTCGCAAGAAATACAAAAGCATTTAGATATATTATATAAATATATATTTAGTAATTTAAGTATAAAGTCTATGCTCCCTGCTCCGTTTGATTTTAACTATCTTGTGGGGCAAATACGAAAATGCTATAACTCTGCCGATTGTGCTTTTACACTTGAAGAAGTAATTAGCATCTTTGATTATTTTATTAAGCAACATGAAACCAAGTTTGGAATTGGCAAGCACCCACGCATGAAAAATCAAACGATTAAAAATATCTTGCAGGCATTTGGCACTTGCACACAAACAGACGGATGCGAGAGAGAAATTGAACACACACTTGAACCCGATGATTACTACCCTATCATTGACAAATTCTTTGAACTAAAAATTGACGGCAACTATGCGATTGCCCTTTTTATGTCGGGCGATTTTAGGGGCAATCTTTTTTTCAAAATTGGTGGCGGATAGCACAGCCACAGGCGAACCACCCACGCCTTAAAACCCAGCGAGGATACAGAATTAGCGAGTTATCGCAAGCGGGGTAAAAATGGGGCGAAAAAGCAAAAATGAAGTTATAAAAACGATTAGCACAATGCTAAATTTTTTGCCTTATGCATTTGTCGAATCTATTGAAAGGATGGTAAAATTAAATGTGCTTGAATATCACGGCACAATGAACCATGACAACTTAATATCAAAAAATAATTTGGTTGTGAGTTGCACCTCTCAAAAGGAGGACACAATGCATAGACCAAAAAATTGCTCACTTTTTTATCGCCCTGACCGCAACGGGTGGGAAGCAAGAATAACCTTGTCTTGCGGAACACAAAAGTATATTTGCTGTCTTGCGAACAAAACCGAAGCTCACAAAAGGCTTTTAGAAGCACACAAGAACAGGAAGAAACTAAAACCCACAAAAGCGGAAACAAAAGAAAAAGAGTTTACTTTATTTGCATGGCTTGACCATTGGTATAAAACTTTTAGAGAGCCAAAACTTGCCAAAGGTGATAGATGCGAAAAAGGCGAATTGGCAAAAAACACTTTGATAACTGATGTATCTTTTATCAAACGCATTAAGAAAACCTTTGACGATATGCCCTTGTCCAAGTTGACCGCTGACTATATCCAAGAGAAATTAAACAATGACCCATTAACAAGAACTTGCGAGGGTGTTTACACAGCTTTGAAATTGGCACTTGAAAAAGCCAAGAGCCGAACAGGTGGACGAAGCGTAATGGAACAGGTGGAAAAAGTGAAACATGAAAGAAAACGAGGGCGAGCCTTAACAAAAGCAGAGATTGAAAAATTGCTTGAAGTTGCCGACAATCAAACAGAAAAAGATATAATTATGGTTTACATTTACACAGGAATGAGAGTTGGCGAAATAGATAGAGTTCTTGTAAAGCATATAGACTTTGCAAATAACGAGTTTTATATTGACGGAACAAAAACCAAAGGCTCACGGCGAACAATGCCAATATTGCCACCGCTTAAACCCATACTTGAAAGATTGGTTGCAAACCGAAACGGCGAAGAAAAACTTTTTGCAAAGCACACAATAAACACAATAAGAAACTTCTTTAAGTTGATTAAAGAAAAATCACAAATTAAGTTTACATTAAAAGACCTCCGCCACACTTGTGTAACGAATTGCAAGGACAACGGAATACCAATAAGTGTTTATTTTCGTTGGTTTGGTTGGAGCGATGACACAATGGCACGCAAAGTTTACACTCATGTAACAGACTTTGAAAGGAGCGAATCACAAAAATGGGCAAGTAAATTTAGCAATGCCACTTAAAATGCCACTTAAATTTGCAACTTTTCTTAAAAACAGGTGGCTAAAAACACTAAATATAGGGGCAAAACAGCCTAAAAACACCCATATTTGGTGGCTAAAACTTATCAATATGCCCCGGAAACCATTGAATTACCATCTATTCCTCCTTGCGGGGATGTCCCCAGCTTGTCCGACGCCGCCTATGGCGGCGTTGCAAATCCGCCCCCATCAATTACTATCCAATAAATCCGGCCGTCTCTTCTTTGTTATCTGTTCGCTCTGCTCCTGTCTCCATTTTTTTATCTCAGCATGATTACCGCTTAGCAAAACCTCAGGTACTTTCAGTTTCTTAAACTCCGCAGGTCTTGTGTAGTGCGGATACTCCAAAAGTCCGCTCACAAAACTCTCTTCCTCAATCGAGCCTTTCTCAATCACTCCGTCCACATAACGGCTTACAGCGTCCGTCAAAACTTCGGCGGCAAGCTCCCCGCCGGTCAAAACGTAATCCCCTACCGAAATTTCTTCGTCAATCAGTAAATCAATCACACGCTGGTCGATGCCCTCATAATGCCCGCAAACCAAAACCAAATGCTTAAACTTGCTGAGCTGCTGAACCTTCTGCTGATTTAGCACACTACCTTTGGGGCTGAGATAAATCACATGCGAGTTTCTTTTTTTGACAGATTTTATAGCGTCATAAAGCGGCTGCGGGGTCATAACCATACCGCTGCCTCCGCCAAAAGGAGCATCATCGCACTTTTTATGCTTGTCATTGCTAAATGCTCTTATATCAATCAGGTTTATTTCAATTGCGCCTTTTTTTACGGCTCTGCTTATTATACTATGCTTGAAACTTTCAAACATATCAACAAACAGTGTCAGAATATCTATCCGCATACCACAACCTCTTCAAGTTTTTCCAAAAACACTGTCATAATCTTTTCTTCAAAATCTATCTTTTTGACAAGGTCACTTAAAAACGGAAATCTATTTTCGCCCTTACGTCCGACAACGGTATAAACATCAGCACTGCCATATTGCTCAACACTTACAATTCTGCCCCACTCGTCGCCTGTGTCATCCACCACCAAAAGCCCCAGCATTTCACCAATAAGATATTCATCAGCACCCAGAATGCCCAAAACACTTTTGTCAGCAAAAATTTCTTTGTCGCGAAAAATCTCCGACTTTTCTGGCGTGTCAAAATCCTCAAGCAAAAGATAGGCATATCCCATTCGCACACCTGACGTTTTCACAAGATAAGTCTTTTGGTCTATATAAATCTTTTTCAGGTCCCGAAAAGCCTCTTCGTTATAAGGCTTAACCTTAACCTCACCCTTAAGTCCCCAAGGCTTCAAAATCTTTCCTATCTCTATCATGCCTATATATTATCACAAAAAACACAAAAACAAAAACAAAAAATAGAACTATACCCAAAGGCTGTTATTTCAAACTAAAAAATCAAAAAAAGGCTCAGACTTTTTGTCTGTGCCTTTTGCTGAGGACTGAATTTTTCAGTTTATCTTAACAACATATTTTTTGCCGGTGCGCTTACTTGCCGAGCGCACAATAGTGCGAATCGCTCCGGCAATCTTTCCGCCTTTGCCCACAACTCTGCCAATGTCTCCTTCGGCTACGGCAACATGAATTATGTTCATATCGCCGTCAAGTGTTGTTTCAATCTTGATGGCACTTTTGTCTTCCACCAAATTTTCAACCAGATATTTTACCAAGTTTTCCATTATATTCTCCTTGTTTTCAGATACAACCAAAAATTATTCTGCTTTGGTATCTTTGCGGGCCTTAGTTACGCTTTTGGGCGCAAAAGGTTTGGCGTCTTTTTTCAAAATTACGCCGGCCTTAACCAAAACAGTTCTAGCAGTCTCAGTAGGCTCTGCGCCATTCTTAATCCACTCAGCAGCCTTCTGTTTGTTAATAACAATTTCAGCCGGATTTTTAAGCGGGTTATAAGTGCCGAGATTGTCAATAACCTTTCCGTCTCTTGCCACTCTAGAGTCAGCAACAACCACTCTATAGAATGGTGATTTTTTGTCTCCAAGTCTTGTCAGTCTTATTTTTACAGCCATGTTTTCTTCTCCTTTTTTACTTTTTTTATTTTAAGGTGGCACACATATATCACGCAAACAATTTTGTAAGTCATATGTTGGCTAGGCAAGCGTGTATATGTGTCTTTGAAGGTTTTGCAAGCGGCAAAGCCGCCGAAGCCTTAATGAAAAGATACATATACACGCTTACCTTAAATACTTAGTTGAATGATATTTGTGCACCACCTGTCGACCGATTTATCCAAATAATCCCTTAAGCTTATGCATGTTCTTGCCGCCTTGCATCTGCCTCATAAGGTCTTTGGTCTGTTCAAACTGTTTAAGCAACCTATTAACATCCTGAATCTGCGTGCCGCTACCGGCAGCTATCCTCTTTTTTTGAGAGGCTTTTATTATATCAGGATTTCGCCTCTCCCTTTGGGTCATACTCTGAATTATCGCCTTGTTTTTTAAAAGCTCCTTTTCATCAACCTGCATGCCCTTGAGTTTGCTCGCCGCCCCCGGAATCATCGCCAGCATGTCGTTTATGTTGCCCATCTTTTTCATATTTTCCATCTGACTGAGATAATCCTCAAAGTTAAAGTTGTTTTCTCTAAACTTCTTTTCAAGCTTTTTGGTGTCCTCTTCGCTTACCGCAACCTGTGCCTTTTCAATTAGGGTCAAGACATCCCCCATACCCAAAATACGCGAAGCCATGCGGTCGGGATAAAACGGTTCTATGTCACCGATTTTTTCACCCACACCGCAAAACTTTATGGGTTTACCCGTAACTTCTCTTATGCTGAGCGCAGCTCCCCCTCTTGTGTCGCCGTCAAGCTTGGTTACAATCACCCCCGTTATGTCAAGGTCTTGATTGAACTTTTCAGCCACATTAACCGATTCCTGACCCAGCATGGCATCAACGGTGAGCAGTATTTCGGTGGGAGCCACTTCCTTTTTGATTTGTTTTAGCTCATTCATAAGCTCTTCGTTAATAGAAAGCCTACCCGCTGTGTCGATAATAACCGTGTCATACGCCATTTTGTTTGCATATTCAATGGCCTGTTTGGCGGTTTTCACAGGGCTTTGCGTACCTTTTTCAAAAACTTCCGCTCCTGCGGCTTTACCCACCACCTGAAGCTGACTTATTGCTGCAGGTCGATATATGTCTCCCGCCACTAAAAGCGGTTTTTTACCCTGCCCTTTAAGCATCATTGCAAGCTTTCCGCACATAGTGGTTTTTCCTGCACCCTGCAAGCCGCACATCATAACGATTGTCGGCGGTTTGTCCGAAACCTCAAGTTTGGTGTTTTTGCTACCCATAAGCGCAGTCAGTTCTTCGTTTACTATTTTTATCACCTGCTGGCCGGGCGTAAGACTTGTTAAGATATTTTCTCCGAGTGCCTTTTCACTGACAATATTGACAAACTTTTTAGCAACAGCAAAGTTTACGTCAGCCTCCAAAAGCGCTACCCGTACTTCTCTCATAGCATCCTTAATCTCAAGCTCAGTAAGCTTTCCGCGCTTGGTAAGTTTGCTGAATATATGATTTAAACGCAGGCTTAAACTTTCAAATAGTGCCATATCTATCCTCCTTTTTTATATCAAATTTATTTTATCAAGCTTTTTTGTAATCTGTTCAAGGTCTTTTATTTCGGTATGTTTTTTAGATATGACCTCAAGTTTTTCAATTTCCTGCTGCATTTTTTTAAATTTTTCCAAGATTTTCAGTTTCTTTTCATATTGTTCAAGAGTCTTCAGTGTTCTTTTTATAATATCATTCACTGCCTGACGGGTGCTGTCCACACTTATTGCAATTTCACTTATTGAAATATCCCTGTTTAAAAAGTAACTCAAAATCTCCTGCTGTTTGTTTGTCAGAAGTGACTTATAAATCTCAAAAAGCAATCCGCATTCCAAATTCTCTTTTACGTTCATATCTGTCACCTCGTAAAGTTTTTTTTCTTTACACGTCACATTATATCAGAAATATTCTGTCCTGTCAACATAAAAACGCAAAATCCCGGCCCCATACCATTGGACCTCATACTCTTTCAAAACTATTATTTTTCAATGAGTATTGACACCGCCAACCTACCGTGCTATAATTTAATTATAATACAAAGAAGGGGAAAATATGTTTGATAAACTAAAGGAGAGCCTCAGAAAAATATTCGGAACAGCCGAGCCCATTCTTAGTAAAAAAGATATTGAGGTTTTGGAAGCTATCGAAACAACTGAAGGCGTCAGATTGTTTGAAGCTCTTTTGGGGTGTAACAGCATTTTTGCTTATGACATTGTTATGAATGAAAATCTTAGCGTGCTTGCAAACAAGCTGCTTAAACAAAACATGCAAACGCTGATCATGTTCGGATGCGCCGACAAAATGCTTTCAGTTGCCAAAAATATACCTGTTGATTTTAGGGGTAAACACCCTAACATACCTGCTTTAACTGAGCAAGTCTGCAGTGAGTTAAAAACCTTTCAGGATACATTTGTAGAAACACTTCCTCAGCTGGGCAGAAGCGATGTATATATGGCATATCTGCCTTTCATTACTCTTTTGACAGAACAGCAGCAGGAAAAAATTATGTGGGGCGTCAAGAGTCAAGGAACTGAATTTATTAAAGGTTATCTTATGCTTATATATGATTACAACACCGACTCTCCGCCCGAAGCATTCAAAATCGAAAAAAGTGCGCAGCGTATTTTGCTAAGCGACCTTGAACAAAGTGATATTACAGATCTTATCGGTGCTGGACTAAACAAAGAAATTATAGACGATATCCGTCAGGTTCCGATGCCCAAACGTCCGGCATCTGCAAGCAGCCATGACCCGATGTTTGGATAAAGGAGAACATAATGCTAGACTCAATAGAAATTAATCAAGCTCAAAAACATATGCCCGGTTACGGACTTTTTGATTGGTTTAAACAAAAAGAACAGTTCTTATATTAC